>JAHJTU010000019.1 GCA_018829485.1 Nanobdellota archaeon
AGAAAAGTCTAATATATTTGAAAAGATTTTTAGCTGGTTTTCTGAAAGGCCTGTTTTTGTTACAGAGGGTGGTGTTTTAAGAACTAATTGGGATGTTGAAGTTGCACCATATGAAACAGAAAAGGTTATTGTAAAAACAAATTACCTTCTTCCATTAATTTTACTTGCATTAATTATTGTTGGTTTTGCATTTACTGTTAATTATCAATCAAGAGGATTAATTGTTACTAAGTCTGCATCAAAGGCAAAAAGCAATAGGGGCAGTGCATTTAAAGTTACAGTAAGAGTAAGAAATAGAAAAGAAGCTGTAAGAGATGTTAAAGTAAGAGATTTTCTTCCAAAAGGACATAAAGTGCATGAGAAATTTGATTTTATTAAGCCAAATAAAATTTCTGAGAATTATGTTGAGTGGAATTTGCCTTTAATGCGTGGTGGAGAAGAAAGAGTTTTCACATATTATGTTTATACTGAAGATGAATTTTCTGGAACATTATTATTGCCACATACTTCTGTTAATTACATGACATTGCATAGAGAGCCAAAAACAGAATTTAGTCAGAGTGTGAAATTAGAATCATTGCAGAAAGTAAAAGTGCAGGATGCAAGTGCAAAATCAGGAACAGCAACAAGTTTAGGAACACAAGGCAAAACAGATACAAGAACAGAAGTAAGCAAAGGAACAGATTCATTAGGAACAAGATTTTTTGATTCTTTTAGGAAATAAAATAAATTTAAAAATAAAGAGTTCTTTGGCAATTACATAAAATAAACATAATTAAAATGACTGATGAAGATAAATTTGCACGAATTCTTGAAAATTCCAATTGTTTTTCTTTTAGTCGTTATAATTATCTAATTCGACACAATATTATTCCTCAAACTTTTATAGAAATAGATAATCTTGCTTGGAAAAGAAACACTCTTTTTGTCTTTGAAGGCTCTCGAGGAAAATTTACAGATAAGATTAACCAATTAAAAGAAAGATTTAATTTATTTAGATATAACAAATTTTCTCTTGTTCAGGAAGAAGGCTTACCTACTTTCCAAAACATCAGAGTCTTTTATTATAATCTTAAAACACAAAGATTAATTGAAATAAATGAAAGTGGAAAAATACTATGCACATTTTCTTATAAAGATATTCAAGAATTAATACAGATACTTGGAAAATTATAAAAACTCTGAAATCATCCAATAATTATGGCAGAAGATATTTTCTTTAAATCTGAAAGTATGAAAGAAGTAGAAGGACTTGCAAAAATACTTCAGAATACCTTACCTAAAATGGGTTATAAACCAGTTCCAAGTCCTGGAGTTATGGCTCTTCATGATGGAATAGATAACAGAACATATTATTTTGAGTGTGGAAATTCAGGTTGTTATTATAAATTTAGACTAGATAACAGCACATATGATGCATCCATAAAATTCAAGAACTTCCCAGAAAAGCATTATAATCTTGTTGCAAACACTCTTTCCAGGAAATATCCGCAGTTCTTCTTGGAGTATGCTGAAAAGTAAAGAATTAATTTAATAAATTCTTAATGCAAAATTCTATTCTATGAAAACATATTTAAATAAAAATCTTGATTTATACTTAACCCACTATAGCTCAACTGGTTAGAGCGCTCGGCTGTAGTTTTTGAACATTAAGCTGACATTCCTCAAGAAAGAATGCAAGCAAGAATTCAAGCATGAATGCAAGCACAAGAGGACAAGAATGAGGCTTAATCAGCCGAAACCGAGAGGTTCCCGGTTCGACCCCGGGTGGTGGGATTTTCTTTTTTAATCTAATTTCAATGCTTTTTCAGGATATATCAAATCTCTTAATGCAGCAGAAACATTAGTTCCATAAAGTGAAATAATATCAAGAATAACTTCATTTCTTTTTTGTTCATTTAATTTTAATAAATTCATGCTATTCATCCACCTATTTTGTGCAATATATGTTTCTTTTTCTTTTGATAATAAAACATGCACACGGGATTTATATTCTGCAGTTTGTGTGGTTCCACCAATATATTCTAAGCTTTTATAGTCAATATTATTCTCTTCTAGTGTTTGAATTAAAGGTGTAAGTTCAAATTGCTCTCTCCTCATTTTTAAGAATTCAGGCTCAAATACTTTGCTTTCATATTCTCCTTCCCAAAATGATTTCCCAAGTTCAACAATTCCCTCAACACACATAGCCAAGTCAAAATGATGTCCATGATAATAACTTATGTCTTTTTCATCTCTTATTTCTTTTCTATGTTCTTCAGAAATAAAACTAAAATCTGTTATTGGTGAAGCCAGACTATAGATAAATTCAGGAACTGATGAGTATTTCATTAATATCATTCCCCTAAATGTGGGTGTTGCAATAGAACCTTCAAAAGTCTTATCCCATTCTATCTCAAAATCATGATGTCCCCCAAAGAAACATCTTACATCTTTTTTCTCAACCATAAAATAATAATAGAAGAAAAATATAAATTACTTTCCTTTCTTTTGCATTCTTTTTAATACATTTGGGCCAAGCTTTTTTAGAGTTAAAAGTTGCTGATGGCATTTATAGCAGAGAATATCTTTTATAACTTGATCTTTTCCAAATATAATAAAAGCATTAACAGCAAACTTGTCTTTGCCACAAGCAGTGCATTTGAATTGAGCTGGCTTACTTTGATACTTGTTTGTAATTGCTAGTTTCATTTCTATTGGCAATGAATTAAGCTCATTAATATCTAGTTTTTCAATATCAATGTCCATTTTCCTTCTCTTAACTCTTTTTACACTCTTTTTGCACTTTTGCCTTAATGCTAATATAAAATGCGATTTTGCTTATATACTTTTGCTTGCAAACAAGTTTTATTTTTTATAATTTAGAAAAAGTTTAAAAATTGAAAATCTTAAGAGTAAATAATGACAGATGAAGAAAGATTTTCAAGAATTCTTGAAAATTCTAGGGCATTTAGTTTTTGGGATTGTGAAATAGATATAGAAAATTATACGATTCCAGATACTTTTGTTGAAGTAGATAACATAGCCTGGAAAAGGAACACTCTTTTTGTTTTTGAAGGCTCCAGAGGAAAATTTGAAGAGAAAATTAAGCAATTAAAAGAAAGATTCAATTTGTTTAAATTCAATAAATTTTATCTAACTAATAAAGGCTATCCTAACTTCCAGAATATCAGAGTTTTTTATTACAACCTTAAAACACAAAGATTAATTGAAATAAATGAGAAAGGAGAAATAAAACAAACTTATTCTTATGAAAATATTCAAGAACTAATTCAAATACTTAGAAAATTATAAAAACTCTGAAATCATTCAATAGTTATGGTAAATGAAACTTTGTCTTTTAGAATATCTGATATAAAAGATGTAGATAATTTAGCAAGCATGTTAAAGAATACCTTACCTAAAATGGGTTATAAACCAGTTCCAAGTCCTGGTGTTATATCTAAAAATAGGGGAATTTATCTTCGCACTATTCACTTTGAACGTGGAGATTCAGGATGTTATTGTGAATTTGATTTAGACCAAGAAATATACAATACTTCCATAAAATTCAAGAACTTCCCAGAAAAGCATTATGATGTTATTTCAGATGCTCTTTCCAGGAAATATCCGCAGTTCTTCTTAGAGTATGCCGAGAAATAATTCTTAATAAACTTTAAAAATACAGAATTCTAAACTTTAGAATGCTCCAGTGGTGTAATGGTTAGCACACAGCCCTGTCATAACCTTTTTTGGAAAAAAAGCTTAACCAAAAAAGAAGACTACAGAACGGCTGAAACCCGGGTTCGACTCCCGGCTGGGGCGTGTGACAAAAGATTTATATAGTAATATCAATTGATATAATCAGTTAAAGAGGGTAAAAATGCAAACACTAACTAAACAGAAACAATCATCTAAAAACAATTACATAGTAAGATCTCCAACACTTCAGACAGTGTTAATGGTAGAAAAATTCATTGACAAAAATAGCGGCGAATACAAAAAAACAGAACTCTTCAGAAAATTGCCAAGAAAAGTAATGTGGCAAACATTCCAAGTAATACTGGAATACTTAGAAAGCATTCACAAAATTGCATATGACAATGAAGGCTATGTTGTATACATCTGGAGTCCAGAACTAGGAAAAAAATACAAGAATAGGAAGGATTTAGAATGGAAGCCAAGGTAATTTTTTCGAATGAACAATTAAAAGAGGCATTTGAATCTCTTAAGAATTCTGATGAAGAACTTTATAAAAAGCTTGAGAAGGCTAGAAATGATATTGCCCATAATGCTTTTTGCGGTAGAAATGTTAAGAAGAAATTAATCCCAAAGTCCCTAATCCAAAAATATAATATTAATAACTTATGGATTTATAATTTAAGTAAAGACTGGAGACTTTTATACAACATAGCAACCCCTGACAAGATTGAAATCCTCGCAATAATATTAGAATGGATGGATCATAAAGATTATGAGAAGTTGTTTAAATTTTAAGCAACTTTTTTAAACCTGAGACTCATACACACTTATAAAAATATAAGAGCATCAAACAATTTCTATGTGTCGGCTGGGACGTTTCTTAAAATTCATATCCTAGAACTTTTTTAATGAAATCTTCAATTTCTTTTAGCTTTTCCTTGTTTAAATAAACCTGTAAACCATAGCTTGTTGGTTTAGTTATCAAAAAGCCTTTCCTGATAAGTACTTGAGCAGTTTTATCAGCTGCTTTTCCTAAATGTGATGGAAATCCTCTTTTTAGAGTATCAAAAGGCGTGTGAACTCCACCCATAATCTTCTTTCTCCTTAAATGAAATAAGATGGTTGCTCTAATCTTATCTTCATCACTAAAATCCATTTTATTTTTAAGGAATGCCAGAATATAAATGTTTCTATATTTGGAATATAATAACATTAACAGAAACATTTAAATAATCATAATCATAGTAGTATAAGTAAAGTTATAACATGAAAAACGAAACAATATTTGTTGAGGTATTCGGCAGGAATCCAATAATAAAAGTCCTAGATTTTCTTATAACTTTTCAGTTGTTTGATTATCCATTAACTGAAATAGCTAGAAACTCTGGAATTAGCTACTCAACCCTTCAAACTTTCTGGGACAAATTAGAGAAAAATCATATAGTTGTTAAAACAAGAAGAGTTGGAAAATCAGATATGTACAAGTTAAACACAAAAAATCCAGCTGTAAGGCAGTTATTAAAGTTGGATTGGAATTTGATTAAAGGAGCTGAACAAGAAGTTTATGCATAATAGTTAAAACTCCTGATTAGGGTGTATGAAAAATGAACAAAAACATTTTTATTTGGATATTTGTCATAGTATTCATTATTGGAGGAATAATTTTTATGAATCAGAAAATGAATATTAGTGGAACAACAGTAAAAGATATTTCTAATGAAAAAGTATTGTTAAAAACAACTCTTGGTGATATTGTTATTCAGTTAGATGCTGATATGCCAATTACAGCTGGGAATTTTAAGAAGCTTGTTGAAGAAGGCTTTTACAATGGAGTTATTTTCCACAGAGTTATTGATGGTTTTATGATTCAAGGTGGAGATCCAACTGGTACTGGAACAGGAGGACCTGGTTATGTTATTAAGGATGAATTTACAAATAATAATAGAAATGACAGAGGAACAATTTCAATGGCAAATGCAGGAGCAAATACTGGCGGAAGTCAGTTCTTTATTAATTTAGCTGATAATAATTTCTTAGATGATAAGCATCCTGTTTTTGGCAAAGTTGTTGAAGGAATGGATGTTATTGATAAAATAGCAAAAGTTGAAACAAATGAATTTGATAAGCCATTAGAAGATGTAAGGATTATTAGTGCTGAGATTATTAGATGATTTTTTTATGCTTGGGCTTTATACGTCTACATAACAGAAAGATTTATAAATAATGTAGACGTATAACTTTTATGACATATACAGAAGTTAAAGTTAAGGGAGATAAGAAATATTATTACCGTGTTAAATCTGTAAGAGAAGGTAAGAAAATCAAAAAAGAACGGAAATATCTTGGAGTAGATTTAAGCAAAAAAGAGCTGAAGGTGGTAGAAAAAGAAGCAGATAAAGAATTGGTTGTTCTTAGTAATATACTATCAAATGAAGAAAAGAAGTTTTTAAGTGAAATAAAAAAGGAATATTCTAAAGAGCCAAAAACAAATTTAGAAAACCGCTATGAGGCTTTTTGCTCACTTTTTACATATGACTCTAATGCAATAGAAGGCAATACTCTTACTTTACAAGAGACATCACACCTTTTATTTGATAAAATAGTGCCTGCAAAATCTTTAAGAGAGATAAACGAAGCATTAAATCATAAGAAAGCATTTGATTATTTATTGAATTATAAGGGAGATATTACAAAAAGTTTTATCTGTAAACTGCATGAATTAGTTGTTAAGGAAACCCTAAAATCAGGACTAGAATCACAAGTTGGTAATTATAGGGACGTTCAAGTCTATATTCGCGGAGTTCAATGGATTCCACCAAAGGCCAGTGAAGTATCAAAAGAGATGAAATCCTTACTTTCTTGGTATTCAAGAAATAAAAAGAAATTTCATCCAATTGTGATAGCAGCATATTTTCATTCTGCATTTGAACTAATTCATCCATTTGTTGATGGCAATGGTAGGGTTGGACGACTTTTAATGAATTTTATTTTACGTAAGAATAAATATCCAATGATTAATATTCTAAATAGAATTAAAAAAAAGTATTACACTGCATTGGGAAAAGCTCAGGAAGATGGAGATTTAAAACCCTTTGTAAAACTGCTCTTGGATATTTTGAAGAAGAGCAATCTTTTGATTTAAATCATAGGTATATCTTAAAGACATATCCATCAAGAAAAAACTTGATTGAAGAATTGCAAAAAAGAGAATGCAAAAAGAATGTTGAATTCAGATTAGAGGAAGTTCTTGATTAATTCTGTTTTGTTTTCTTTTTTACATTTTAGAAAAAAGTTTAAAAGTTAAGAATGCTATATATGTGATGGCAGATGAGAAGAAGTTTGCAAGGTTTATTGAGAATTCCAAAAGTTTTTCTTTTAATCGTTATAATTATTTAATTGAGAATTATCTTCTTCCCCAAACTTATGTTGAAGTAGATAACATAGCCTGGAAAAGAAACACCCTTTTTGTCTTTGAAGGCTCCAGAGGAAAATTTGAAGAGAAAATTAAACAATTAAAAGAAAGATTCAATCTGTTTAAATTCAATAAATTTTCTATCATTAATAAAGGCTATCCTAATTTCCAATACATAAGAGTTTTTTACTACAATCTTAAATCACAAAGATTAATTGAAATAGATGAGAAAGGAGAACTAATCTGCACTTATTCTTATAAAGATATCCTGGAATTAACACAAGTACTTAGAAAATTATAAAAACTCCAAAAACATTTAACAAATATGGTAGAAGATATTTTCTTTAATACTGAAAGTATGAAAGAAGTAGAAGGACTTGCAAAAATACTTCAGAATACTTTGCCTAAATTGGGTTACAAACCAGTTTTTGGTGGTGGTGTTATAGCTCTTCATGATGGAATAGATAACAGAACATATTATTTTGAACATGGGAATTCTGGTTGTTATTACAAGTTTGACTTAAATAATGGAAAATATGATGCCTCAATAAAATTCAAGAACCTCCCAGAAAAGCATTATGATGTTATTTCACATGCTCTTTCCAGGAAATATCCGCAATTCTTTTTAGAGTACGCAGAGAAGTAATGTTTTCTTAACCGCGTAATAGCATTGTTAAATGAAGACAAGTTTTGAAGATAAAGATAAGAAAATACTAAATCAGCAAAATTTATATAATATGGATGCAGATAATTATTATGGAATCTGCAACTACAATAGATGAAAAAATTCAAGAAGATATTTTAAAAGAAGAATCAAAAATAGTCGAAGCTTTAGAAGAATATTATGAAAGATTTGATACAGAGAGGAGTATAACATATAATGGAGCAGCACGTAAAAGAGGAGTAAATCCTGTTCTTGTTGTATATTTCTTTAGAGAGGGTATTGGAGTACCAGACAATAAAGAAGATGCAGAAATTTACTTAAGGAATTTGAGGGAATATAAAAAATCAAGATATCTTTAGTTTTGTTAGTAAATCTATTATATAGGGGGTTCTATAATCTAGTTTTAATAAATTTTCTAAATATTTGATACTATCTTCTTTATTGAATATCCTTTTTTCTTCTGCTAATTCATATATTTTTGCTATATCTCTAATAATTCCATACAGAGATAACTTTTCTTTAGCATCTTTATTAGCATATAAAGCTTCATTTGTATCTGTAAAAAACTTATATCCAATAAATACCTCTAAATCAGCAACATCTTCTAAATCGACTTTCTTATTCCACCTTTTTACTAATCTATCAAATCTCCTTCTTTCTTTTTCTGTCTTGAAAGTAATAGGAATAACATGAGATTCTAAGAATTCCTTTACAGGTTTATGTGACTCTAATTCTCTAAAAACTCCTTCTGGTGCATA
The DNA here is from genome assembly GCA_018829485.1 of Nanobdellota archaeon. Classification (GTDB taxonomy): domain Archaea; phylum Nanobdellota; class Nanobdellia; order Pacearchaeales; family UBA12030; genus JAHJTU01. The sequence goes on from JAHJTU010000019.1 coordinate 8,516, forward strand.
TATTTTTTCATAAAGCTGATTAAGTAAATCTAGGTAATCAATTCTTCCCAACCATGAAATTGCACTTGTATCAGCAACACATTTCATAATAAAAGAAAACCCCTTTTCTTTATAAATCTTATCTTTATTCTTACTTGTTAGTAGTTACTTATATTGGATTTTAATTGTCTTGTTATAATATCTTCCCCTACTTCTTTTCTTAACCCGCCAATAGCATTGTTAAGGGAAAACAAGCTTTTAAGAGAAGGCTAAGGACAATACTAAATCAGCAAAATTTATATAATTTGAAAGGTAATAAATGTTATGGAAGAAAAGGATCTAGAATGTAAAATAATTGAAGTTTTAGAAAGATATTATAATGGTGGTGTTACCTTAGCGAGAGTATCCGAAGATGTCAATGTTTCTAGATATGATGTTATACAATTTATGATAGAATACAAATTATCTCCAGAAACTAGGTCACCTATTAAAGAGAGAAATCTTGAAAAATTGGAAGAAATTAAATCTAAAGTATATGTTTAAGTTTTTCTAATTCTTCTTCTATTTCTTGTGTAGTATATCCAGCAAAATTAATTAATTTTAATAGATAACTTTTAAGTGAAGCAGAGTCATATACAATTTTACCTATATCTAGCGGGTCCATAACTCTTATTCCTAAGTTTTTTGCCTTATGTGTTGCTTCTGTATTTGCAAGTAATGCATAATTTAATTTTCTTGATTTATATAAAGCTATAACAGATGATTCTCCTTTCCCGAGCCCATACTCTTTAGAAATTCTATCTGTTAACTCTTTTTCATCATCTTTTAAAGGTTCTCTAATCAGAAATTCAGAATTTTTTATTTTTATTGCATCATCAGATTCTCTTTTTTCTTGTGTTTCCTTATAAACTGGCATTGGAACATAAACATCATCGAATATATCACTTAATAATTCTAACTCATCTATTTTTGCTAAATAAATAAGTGGTGAAGTATTTGTAACTACCTTTACCATAGATTTACAATACTATCTTTCTTTATAAATCTTATCTTTTATTCTTACTTGTTAGTAGTTACTAATACTAGAAAAGTGAAACAATAAACAAGATTTTCCTAACCCCACTCCAGAATAACATTTTTAAGTGGAAACGATTTCTTAAGAGTGGCTAGGGAAAATGCTAGAACAAGAAGGATATCTTGAAAGAGCTGTTGCGCAAAGTAAGGATATTCAGAATAACCGAAAAGTTTATATACCTTTAGTAAATAATTATTTACTGTAGGTAAATATGGTATCTTTAACACAAAATGAAGCAAGAACCATGGAGTTTTTGATCAGAAATTTCTTTCAAACTTTTAATATCAATCAACTCTCAAGACAACTTCGTATAAGTCCTGCAGGAATATTTAAAATTCTAAAAAAACTAGAAAAACAAAATTTTCTCACAGAACAGAAACTAGGCAATAATATTTTTTACAAGATTAACTATGAATCTTATGAGGCATTGGATGCCTGTAAGTTTGCTTTAACTGAGAAAAAAACAACACCTTATCTTAATGTGTGGATTAAGGATTTAGAAGAATTAAAGCAAAAGACAGAGTTGGCAATTCTTTTTGGATCTGTACTAGATAAGGGCAGGCAAGCTAGGGATATAGATATCTTGCTTGTATTTTCTAAGAAAGACCTAAAAGAGGTTGAAAATTTAATTGATAAGTTGGATAAGATAAAACCAAAAAAAATTCATGCAGTCTATCAAACAAAAGAAGATTTAATTAAAAATATTAAAAAACAAGATAAAACAATCCTTGAAGAGATAAGAACAGGAATTATTCTTTGGGGCAGGGAAGTGTTAGTGGAGGCTATTAAAGATGGGCAGAGTTAAAGATACTTTTCAATGGTGTTTAAAACAAGGAGATAAAGAAAAGAAGCACAAAGGTTTGAAAAAGATTAAACCTAACTCTGAAGAATCAAAAAATCAGATTAAAAAAGCCATATCTGATCTGGACACTATGCAGTACCTTCATAAGGGCGAAAAAACTGGATTGGGTTGCTTCTACTGCTTTTTATGCAATGTACCATTCTTTGCTGGCTATTTTGTATAAAATTGGTTATGAGTCCAGAAACCAAGAATGCACAATAACTGCAATTGAGAAATTTATTTTGGACAAGACAATCAATCTTGAACAGAAATATATTGATATGATCAGAAATTTGCAGGAAGATGTTCAAAGCGCAAAATCTATTAGAGAAGAAATGCAATATGGTTCAGAAACATCTATGGAAAAAGAAAGATGTAAAAAACTAATGGATAATGCAAAGGATTTTGTTGATAGAATAAAAGAAGTTCTTGAAGAGCTAAGCGAGTAAGTTGAAAGTTGCATAAGGCCAAGAGGTAAATTTATAAAGAACATAAAAATAAAGATACATAACTTTCCTATATTTCTTAATGCTCGATTGGAAGGTTTTCTCTCCTTTTTCTTAACCGCGTAATATCAACATTTTTAAGGAGAATAGAAAAATTTAAATATCTTAAAAACTATTTTTGATAATGGGAAAAAAAGAAAATTTAGTAGAGATTTGTGAATCAGATTTAGAAGGAATAGAAGTAAATAATGAAGTAATTGAAGAATCAGAAAAAAATTATGGAACTATTGATGAAATAAGAAATTATGAAGGAAGAGAAGAAAAATATTCTGCAAGAAATTGGAACAGGTGTGTTTGGGGTCAATGTGTTTATAGAACTTAATTTTAAATGAAAACCCATTTTAGTGCACCATTAGATGTACAGATAGAATTAACCGAGAAATGTAATTATGATTGTGGATATTGTTATAATTTTTTTGATCATAAGATTTCTAAAGAATTTATAAATAAAAAAGAAATAGATAAAATAATAAACCAACTTTATGAAAATCAAGTTTTTTCTATTATTTTAACTGGTGGTGAGCCTTTATTAAATAGAGATACTTTATTTTATGCTGTTCATTTATTAAAAGAAAAGGGATTTGATTCATATCTAAACACAAATTTATCCACACCAATTTCAAATGACGAAGCCAAAAAATTACAAGAACTTAATCTTATTCTCTTTTCATTTCCTTCTTCCAATGAAAATATTTTTAGTGGAATAACTGGAAGTAAAAATTATAAGAGAGTTATTCAAAATCTAGAATTATTGGTTGAACATGGAGTGAATTTAGCTGCTAATCAAGTAGTTACAAATGAGAATTTTAATGATGTATATAATACTGCAAAATTTTTATTTGAAAAATTTAAAATCAGGAAATTTTCTGCAACTCCTGTTAATCCATCAAGAAATAAACATAAAAATTATGAATTATCTAACCAAGAAATTCTTGAGACAGCTGAAACTTTATTAAAATTAGAAAAAGAATTGGGAATTGAGACAGATATGCTTGATTGTTTTCCTTCTTGTTTTTTTCCAGAGTATATGAGCAAACATAGAATAGCTAGGCATGGTTGTGGAGCAGGTAAAACAACAGCAGTAATCGGAGCAAATGGAGAAGTTAGAAGATGCACCAGATTAGAAAAAACCTATGGAAATTTATTTGCTGAACCATTTAAAAAAATATGGGGGAGAATGGTGCAAGAAGAAAAACATAAAAATAATATTTGTGATACATGTATAAATAGTTATAATTGTTATACTGGTTGTGAAAGTAGAGCACTTTTAAATTATGGTGTTGACCCTTTAATAAAAGGTAGAATTGGTAAGATTAAAAGAGAAGGAATGGATGAGAATAAAAAGTATAGAATTAAAAAATTCAAAAATCGTCAAGAAGAAAATGGAAATTATTTAATTACTGATGGTTATTCCATCATATTTGGAAATGAAAAATTATTAAAATTTATGAAAAAGATGTTAAATATAGAATTTAAGATTATAGAAATAAAAGATAAACTTGGAATAAAAGGAGAAAACCTAATAAAGCATTTATACGCTCTAGAAATGATAGAAGATGTTATTTAAATTAATCCCTAAAAAAATAGTCAGCCAAAACATAATAGATTTTATTAGATTTCATTATAATAAAGATTTTGGAAAACTTAAAGATGTTATTAAAGTTGATATAAAAAAAGGATTATTCTTAAAGATTAAAAAAGGTTCAAGAGTGGGTAGAAAAGAACTTTTGAGATTACTCAAAAAAAACCATGAAAGGATTTCTCAAGATAAAATTAGAAAGATTAAAACTCTCTGGTATAGAAATGAAATAAAGATACTCAAAACTATAAAAAATATCACCGGAATTAAGATTTCAATAAAAAAGATTACTTGTTATCTTGATCCATACACAAAATTAGGTTTTTATGGTAAAAATCATATTAGTTTAAGTACAAATATAAAACTAAAAGATGTTTTATTTGTTATAGCACATGAACTTTTCCATATCTTTTATTGGAGAAAAATAAAAAAACTTTCTTTAAAAATGAATAAAGAAAAAGAATGGATATTATCTGAAATAACTGTTTATTTATTACAAAAACAACCAGAAATGAAGAGATTTTGGCCAAAATCTAAAATTTATTTATACCCTGAATTAAAAAAAGTATATAAATTAATTAAAAGAAATTGGAAGCCTAATGAATTCAATAATTTCTTAATTAAAAGTTACTATTCTTTAAAATGAAGATATTTGATTTAGAGAATCTTTTATTTGTAATAGAAGAAGAAACAGGCAGGTGGGGTTTTACAGAAAAGAACAATCAAAAATTAAAGAAATTACAAAGAGATTTACAGGATAAAAAATTTGAGGAAAAGAAGTACGAGGGTGTTGGCATATTTGCCTTAAACACAACAACTGAATGTAACTTAGATTGTATATACTGCTCAACAAAAAGACAAACAAGAGTAAAAACACTTGATTTTGGGGTTGGTAAAAGGGTGGTTGATTTGGTTTTAGAATTAGAGGAAAAAGACATTGTTTTCCATGGAAGTGAACCACTTATGGATTTTGAAGTAATAGAGAAATTAGTGAGATACGGAAGACAAAAAGAACAACAATCTAGAAAAAGAATAAATTTTTCTATACAAACAAACTTATCCTTACTTCCTGAAAAGGTTCTTGATTTTATAAAAAAAGAGAATATTGGTATTTCTACAAGTATAGATGGCAGATTCAAAATACATAATTTAACCAGACCATACAAAAATGGGAATGGTTCTTATGATGATGTTATTAATGGGATTAACAAGGTTTTAAACTTTCAGGATGGGATTTCTATTGTAACTGTTATAACAAAGCACAATGTTAATCAACTTTCTGATATGGTATTGGATTTTGAAAATAAAGGGGTGACCTCTATTCAATTTATTCCTGCTATTCCATGCGTTGATGAAAGAAAGTTTTTAACAACAAATGATGAATTAAAAGATAGCTATATTAATTTATTTGATCAGACTATTCAAAGATTAAAAAATGGAAAACAAAAAATAGAAGTTAAAAATCTCTCACAGTACCTATCTTCATTTTTCTTTGTAAATTCTATAGATGCTTGTAGACAATGTAGTCCAAGTAGAGAACATCCTTTATTAGCTGTGGACACAAACGGTGATGTATACCCTTGTGATTTCTTTTGGGGTGAAAAAGAACTTGTGGCTGGAAATGTGCTTAAAGATGATTTGAAAACCATAATTAACAATCAAAATAATTTAAGATTTAGAGATATAAACAAAACAGAATGTGTATCATGTACATGGAAGAAATTATGTGGAGGGGGTTGTTTGGCAGATTCTTACTTTTCTAAAAATTCAACACCTTACTATTGTAAAACACATAAAGCAATTTATAGTTATTTAGTTAATAAGATTCCAGAAATGATTGAAGAAGGATTAATAAATAAAATCTTGGCTTGGGTAGAATAGTTTTCCCAACTCCATAATAGCAACATTTTTAAGGGAAATGTTGCTTGTATTTATAGGTTAAGGAACAGAGAAAGAAAAATGAAAGATAATACACCTTTAGAAGATATTCTGCAAGAGAAAGATATGGATATAGAATCTTCTTTATTTTTTGTATTTGCAGATGATGAAACACCCCAGCTTGATTCTAAAAAGGGC
>JAHJTU010000005.1 GCA_018829485.1 Nanobdellota archaeon
ATTCTTCTTCTTAATGACAATGCCTTTAGCAATCCAACAACACCTCTTGTTAATCCACCTATTCCTCCAAGAATTCCTGCTAATACATATGGAAACATTTTCTTGTTTTTTTACCTCTTTTTAGTCTTCTTTTTTGCTGTTTTTTTCTTAGCTTTTTTTGGTTCACAACATCCACATCTCATTTTATTCCTCCTTTTCTTGTATGTTTTGTTTTATTATTTAATATTTACTTGTGTTTCTTGGTTTTTAGAGTTTTCTTTTTCCTTCTCTTGTATGGCTGATATCTTGAAAAGTATTCTATGAATTTGCCTGCTTGTACTTTTGGTATGCTTCCTGTTTTTCTTGCTTTGCTTGTTATTGCACTTCTTCTTATGATATCTTCTATTAGTTCCTTAATTGTCAAGTACTCTTTTTTTGCTCTTCTTTCTAATTCCTTAAGAATATCATTGTCAACTTTAATGCTTATTGTTGGCATACTTTGTCTTGGTTTTTATGTTTTAAAAATCTTTTTAGTAATCAAGAATTATTTGTGTTTTTGAATTGTATTTTGCTATTATCATAATTCCATATTCCTCTTCTATTGCAGTTGAATCTTGTATTTCTTTGATATTTGTGTATTTTTCTGTAAATAAGAATGATTTTCTTCTTACATATTTTTCATACTGCTCTTGATCTGGCACTATGTATATGTCAATTTCTTTTGTTGCTGCAATATTATAATTGATTATTGTTGCAAAGTCAAATGTTGAATTAGTAGGATATAAATTGAAAAAGTAAACATAATCTTTCTGAAGTTCCTGTATTATTATTTGATTTGTGCATATGTGATTAGCTGTAACATAACATTCCTTATCTTTGCAGTAAATTCCAACACCTGCTTTTGTTATATTTCCATCAAGCAAATTCCTTCTATGTCCTGGAGAATTAAGCCACCCTTTAACTGCTTCTTTTGCTAAGTCCTTTGTAGGATTTCTTGATTCAACATAATAGATATTTTCTGAAGCGCATAAGAAAAAAATATGATTATTAGCAAGTCTTGCATCTGAAAGCAAGCCTTGCCTGTTTGTATGATTTATGTAATTATAAGTAGCCATTTCATATGAATGTAAAAATGCAGTATTTGCTATTTGCTCTTGCCATTGTAATTCTTCTAAGCTATTCTCTGTTCTTGCTTTATTCATCTCATTAAATACTTGTCTTTCTAATAAATAGTATGTTCTATCTGCAAGAGCATCTGAAGGCAATACTACTTCTGGGACTTGTGTTTGCTGAGATTCTGGCTCTAATTCAGGAATGATTTTCTGAGCTGTTTCTTTTATTCCTTGTATGCCTTGTGAATTGAATAATTCAGGATATTCTATGAGAATTATTTGATATGCTAAGTACAAAGCAAATATAATGAAAACTAATAGCAATATAAGCAGGATTATTCTGACTAAAGCTCTTTTGTTCATCTTTTTATTGTCTGATATAAGGTTTAATTTTTTTAAATGTTGCTAAAACTTGCTAAGAAGGAGATAAAAAAAGAAAGAAAAATAAAAAAAGAAAAAAATTAAGAAGATTTACTTCTTAAATATGTAGTATAGCATGTATAATCCTGCTAATCCTACAAGTATGTATACTAATGTTGCTAGCCATGAAATGCTTCCGAAGATTAAATTAACTAAGTCATAAGAAGGAGATAATCCATATAATCCCCAGTTAATTGCTCCAATAATCACTAGTATCCATGCAGTCCAATCTAACCAATTTTTTTTTGCCATTTTACCTTATTATTTAGATATGGATGCTTGAAGAGTTTTAAAAACCTTTCTAAAGGGGTTTACCACACTTACCTTTTCTCTTATCTTTTTCTTTTTGTTCTTCTTGGTTTTGCTTTGACTGTTCTAGTTATCTTGGTTTTTTTAAAGAATAGCAAATAAACTATTGGAAGAATTCCTATTGTGTTGAATATCAAAATACAGATAAACCACACAAGATGTTTAGCTCTAGCTGAGTACCATAATGCTATACCTTTCCAAACTGCTTCCCAGATAACTATTACTGCAAGTACCCATGGAATTAATAGCCAACTAATTATGTCTACCATGTCAAATTCTGCATTATCCTGCTTAAAAATCTTTCTTAGAAAGATTTTTTAAGTGTTTTTTATTTATGAGTATATGAAAAAGAGCATTATTTTGGTTATACTAGTGTTGGGGTTATTTATTTCTGGATGCCAAATACAAGATAATGGGAATGAATCAATAACAGTTTGCATGCATCAGGGAACAGATAGCAAGATGACATTAGATGAAGCTAAAGCAATTGCAATAGCAAGTGAATGCAATCAGGGAACTTTAATAGAAGAAAATGTATTTTGCAATCAATATACAGGGATTTGGTATTTTGATATGGATTTAGAAAAGCCTGGATGTAATCCTGAGTGTGTTGTGCGGGTATCAACTAAGCAGGCTGAAATTAATTGGAGATGCACTGGATTAGAATTATCAAAAGAAGATAAATGTTTAAATTCTGGTGGAACAATCAAAACATCTTTATGCTGTCAATCAGTTAGTGAATTTCCAGATAATTGTGCAGTTGGTGCTTGTGGATGTGCTCCAGAATATAGCCATGAAATAAATATTTGTTCTTGTGGCGAGAATAAATGTTTTAATGGTGAAAAGTGTGTGCAGCATACAGTATAATAACAATAAAAATAAAACAAAATAAAAAAGAAAAAGATTTCTTTATTTCTTTACTTTTTCACTGCTTTTATTATCAAAAGAACAATTAAGTAGATTAATGAGACAAAGAATGCAAATAAAGATACTAAAGCTACTATAAAGAATACTGGTTCTTCTATGTTTGTTGCTGCAAAAATAAGATTATGCAATAAAGCACATGCTGCAAAGAATATGAAAAACCATAAAGGTGCTGTATCTGCTCTAAACCATCTCTTTTTTACAGGCTGAATTTTTATTGCTCCTACTGGTAATCTTTTTGCTTTAAGTTCAGGCATTATTTCTTTTGCTCTTATTGTTGTTCTTGTTTTTGCTCTTGATTTTGTTGTTCTTCTGGCTATTCTTGTTGTTCTTCTTGTTTTTGCTCTTGATTTTCTTCTTGCCATGTTTCTATTAAATTTGTAAGATTTATAAGTTTTTCTTGTCTTATTATTTATGGTTTGGTACAAGGTTCCTTACAAAGAAGGAAAAGAATACAGAGTTCTTTATATTAAATCTTCAAATAAAAAAGAATTGCAAGATTTATATTTAAGAATTATTGGTAAAAGAATAAGCAAAAGAGATTTGTATTATGCTGTAAGACTTACTAATCAAGAAGTAGAAAATCTTGATTTGGAGCATATTATTGGAAAAGATGATTTTTATTTAATAAGGGGTATAAGAAGAGATTTAAAAAAGGAGAATTAGTAAATAAGTGTAAGATTAAGATAAAAGAGGATGAAAAGAGCACTTAAAACAGGATTTAGTTTTGGATTAACATCTGGGATAATTACTACATTAGGTTTAATTGTTGGTTTGCATTCTGGAACTCATTCTAAATTAGTTATTATTGGTGGTATTATTGTTATTGCTATTGCAGATGCGTTTTCAGATGCTTTAGGAATACATATTGCAGAAGAATCAAAGCACAAGTATAATCAAAAAGAAATATGGGCAGCAACACTCTCAACCCTTTTTACAAAATTTATATTTGCTATGCTGTTTATTATTCCTGTTTTGCTTTTTGAACTTGATAAGGCAATTATAATTAGTGTTATTTTTGGATTAATTATTTTGGGCATTTTTAGTTATTTTATTGCAGATAGAAAAAGAATAAATCCTTGGCATGTTGTTTTAGAGCATTTATTTATTGCTATTCTTGTTATTATTGCAACACATTATATTGGTGATTGGGCTGCTAATGTTTTTGGATAGAATTCTTTTTTTACTTTGCTGTTCTGTGAAATGCAAACATATCCCAAAATCTTTTTTTATGACTTACTGTTTCATGTCCATCTTCACTAACAAATCTAATATCTTCAATTGTGTAAAATGCATGAGGATTGAATTTCTTGATTATTCTAATTACTTCTAAAAGATTTTTTCTATCTATTACTGTGAAGATTATTTTAACATTACCTTCTGTTCCTGTTGCATCAATAGCAGTTATTGTGTATTTGCTTTGTTTTAAATTTTCAAGTAATGCAGATGCATCTCTTTTTGTTATAATTCTTACTAATACTTTTCCCATTGATATTCTTTCTTCTAATACCATGCCAACATAAGTTCCAGTTGCAAAACCAGCCGCATAAGCAAAATAAGTCCACCAGTTTGTTAAATTAAGAAATATTTGCCTCATAGCTATAATCCATATGAAAACTTCAATAAAACCAAGAAATGGAGCTATCTTTTTGTAGCCTCTTGTAATAAAAATAAGCTTTACTGTTCCAATACTAACATCAAGAATTCTTGCTATAAATATGAAAATAGGTACTATAATAAAAGTGAATGTTGGTGAATTAAAAAACTCCCACATGTTTGCTGATTCTGCTTCTTTTTATGAGTTTTTTAGTGTTATTTGGATTATAAAGTTTTTGTGGAAAGGTTTATTTGTTTTTCTTTCTTGTATTTTGTATGACATATGGGGATAATTATGGGGATTATATGGAATTTATGGCTAATAAGAGATTTATTTTAGGTGATTCTATGCATGGTTCTTTTTGTGAACTTGAAGATGGGGGGAACTACATTATAATTCACTTGAACAAAGATTAGAGGAATTTGTTAGAAAAGCTAGGGAAGTTGAGGCTGAGTGTAAAAGAATGTAAGAAATTGATCCTAAACTTGCTAAAAAAGAGATTGATGTTTAAGAAAGATTTTTAAGTTTTTTTGTATGTTTTAAATCGGGCTAAGGAAAATGTTAGAAGAAAAAGTATCAGATATCGAAGTAACTAATGAGGATGGATTCATAACACAAGTTATTAAAAAATGTCAACAATATTATAAAACATCTTGGAAAATGACTATTCCTTCTTATCCTATGTTGGGTGTTGCTTCAAAAAGAAATCCTGGTGTTGCTAAATACATTTTGTCTGAGATTAATCCACAACCAGAACAAGTTATCACTACTAAAGATATTTTGAGAATAGCTCCTTTGGGAATTGATGCAAGTGATCCAAAATTTGTATCTTGGTGGGATGGATATATAGATGGTAAAGAAAAGGGTATGGAGAATGATTGCCCAGAGGATATAGTTTTCCAAAGATAATTTCGTTTTTGAAAGAAAGTTTTAATCTTTTGTTTGTTCTTCTTCAGGTAATGCCATAGGTGGATGCCACTTTACTATTTCAAATTCATAGGATCTGTTTGTGAATTCAATTTTTCTTTTTATTGTTACTTTTGCTGTTTCTGAAACATATTCTGAATCTTCTGTAATATAACCTGCTAAATTAAGAAATTCAATACTTTCATCAAAGCATTCCTCTAAGTATTTATCTAATTGATCATAGGCTTTTTTATCTAGAAAGTTTCTGAAAGTTGAATAGTTATGTGCCTCTTTTATTGTTCTTGTTATTTGACTTAGCATAGCAGAATCAGCAAAATCCTGTAATCTTTGGTTGCTTTTTTCACATCCACCTAAACCCCCTAAAGAAAGCACTCCTGCTAATGTTATGGCAGTTAAGGTTTTGAATTTCATATTATTATTAGTTTAGAAAAAGATATATATTTTATGCTAAAAGAAAGATTTATTTGTTTTTCTTTCTTGGGTTATTTATGAAATACTTGGCAATACTTGCATATTATAATGGATGTGGTGAAGCTGGTCTTGGAGTTATAAGACCTTTAATAATAAATGCCAGTAAAGAAAGCTTAGAAAAAAGAGTAGAAGAGCTTAAAGGAAGAAGAACTATACAAAGTAAAGCTGGTCCTGATGAGATTCTTGTATATGGATGTATTGGTGGAGAAATTAATCCTATGCCAGTTAAAAGATGGTATAAGGAAGAAAAAGTTTTGGATAGGCAGTTAAGTGCTTAATGATTTCTTAGAAGTTTTAGGTATGTGTTATCTTGAGAATATGTAGAATCTTTGTACTAGGGCTCTGAAAATGCTTAAAATCATGTGTTCTCATAATACACATTAAGCGAAGCTTTTACCTTTATTTTGTGTATATTCTTAAAGGTTTTAAGCAAATGCTAAAAACCTTTAGTTATTCTTGTTTTAGGCTCTTTTATGTTTGTTTTGCTTGTTATTTCTTCTTTTTTCTGTAATCCCTTAAGTTTTTGCATTTCTTCTGGTTTTCTAACTTTAAATGGAAATACTGGCACTTTTGGTTTTTCATATGAAATCTTTAAGAAATATGTTGTACTTGGCATAAGCTTTAGATTTTGTGCTTGCTCGTATGTAAACCACTTATATGCTTTAGCCTCTTTTTTATTAAGCTTGATATTTCCTTGAATATTACCTTCAAATCCAGCATGAATTTCTTGATTTTTTACAGACTTTTCATCTTTTTTAAAGAACCCACAAAAACCCAAAGTTTTAGCTATTTGAAAATCAGCTCCGATTTCTTCTTTTACTTCTCTTTTTACTGCTTTTTCACTTTTTTCCTTGGGATTTAGCTTACCCCCAGGACCAGCCCAATAATCAGGGAATTTTTTACTTACTCTTTGTATAAGAAAAACCTTGTCTTTTTCTCTAATTATTGCTTCAACAAAATCATGTTGCATTTTTGCCTCTTTTTTCTTTGATTTTTCTGGTTTTTGCTAAAATTTTAAGGATTTTTATGCTTAAAAGTTTTAGCTTTTTGCATAAAATGTTATATTTGCACTGCCTTTATAGTCTTGTTTACCAATATCTTTTAAAGGTATATCATAAAAATCAACAATTGCAACATCTGCTTTTAGATTTTTGCCAATACTTTTTGTTAATCTGGATGTTTGTGCTAATTCATGTAATAATTGTTCTTTGCCTTTTCCACAATAAGTTCTTGTAGATTCTTTAATTTGTGTTTTTCCTTCAAGAACATCATCTAAAGAGACTTCTTCTTGTTTTTCCTCTCTTTTTTTGAATCTCACACCATCTAAAAGTTTTGGGTATTCTCCAACTTTGTTTCCATCTCTATAATAAATTTTAACCATTGGAATTTGATGTTCAAAAGTTTTAAAAACATTTCTAAAATTTTTGTGAAAACAAAAAGCTTAAATATTTCAAGCATTAGAAAATATTATGAATTTATTAGAATGGCTGTTTGGTACAAAAAGGGGTGAAACTTTTGAGGAAGAAGTAAGGCATTCTTTTTCAAATGTAAAAAAAGATATCCATAAAGTTAGCAAATGGCTTTCCCATTTTCATGATAAACATAAAAAACATGAAGATAATGTTTCTGACGTCTTAAAAAGGATGGAAAAAATTGAAAAAGATTTAGATGAAGTGAAAACCTTTGTAGAATTCTTTGTTTCTGAAACTTCTAGAGGTCCATTTAGGAGCCCATTCAAACAGCTGTCCAAACACACACAAACAGCTGTCCAAACAGGGGGTGTCCAAACAGCTGTCCAAACAGCTGTCCAAACAGGGATTCAGACATCTGCACTAAAAGGATTAACAATGATGGAAAGGATGGTATTGTTTGCATTGTTAAATTCAAATGAAAAATTAAGTTATGATGATATTGCAGTGTTAACAGGAAAAGATAAGTCAACAGTTAGGGGACAGATCAACAATATAAAGCAGAAAAGTGAGGGCCTAATAAGCGAAATAGTAGAATCTAGTGGAAAAAAGAGGTATTTTATAGAGGAAAAGCTAAAAGAGAGGGTTCTAGATGACATAATAATGGCTAAAAAGAGGAAAAGTGGACAGAATAAGGTAAATTTTGCTGAAAAACCTATAAGGAAAAGGAAAAAGTGAGAGTATTAAGCGAACTTATTTATTAGTTATGCGAACTATTTGTATTTGAAAGAAGAAAAAGGTTCATATAATTCATGATTAAGTAAAAGAGAGCTTTGCTAGCTAGGTTAAAGGAAGAGTTATGACAAAAACAGAAAAATAAAGTAAATTAGATTAAATATAAGGAAAAGAGAGTGAAATTTATGCGAACAGAACAGGTAAAAGTGAGTTTGTTTTAACTGAATTTTAAGGAATTAAGCCTTATCTCCTGTATTTCGTTTTAACGAAAAACTTCTATATAGAGTAAATATTGGGAAAAGAACAATTATTTCTCAAGATTCTTTATTTTCAACTATTTTCAGAAGGTTATCTAAAGTCTCAATATTGCGCAATTCAGGGGCTATTTTAAGCAAAATCTGCCTATTATTTATCTTCTCTTTGATTATAGGAACCTTTTTTACTATTAATTTACTTATATAATCCCTTAATGAATTAGGTGTTAAGTTAGTTCTATTAGCAAGATCAGTATATGTAACTGGCCTTTTTAATTCATCTTCTAACTGATATATTAAAGAGAACACATAGAATTCTTGCTTTGTTAATGTTTTGAATACCTCTTTTAAGGCTTTCTTGAGCTTCTCAACATTCTCTTGAAGTGTCTTGGATGTTTCTGTTTCTTGCATTCTCTGTACTTCTTGAATATCTTTTCTTATCTCTTGCCTTTCTCTTACTTGTACTGGATGTGCCGAAGTATTGCCTGTCTGTTGCCTGAGTGCCGAAACCCCCTCATTTCCTATGGAAATGGGTGTTTTAGGCTTTACTTCTTGAGAATATGGGGTTTTATATGGTTTACTTGGTTGGGATGTGCCGAAGTCTCTCTTTATAAAGCCCCTATTAAAATTAGGCACATTTCTAGGCACTCGGGTCTGCAAAATAGCATTAAAAGTATATGAAATCTTGCTTAATTCTTGTTTCATTTCATAAAGTTCTCTCTTAAGATTATCCATTTCTTCTTTAATTTTAGAAAAAGCTTCCTTAATATTCTTATCAACCATTTTCAATCTTCCCTGCTTATCCTTTATTGCTTTATACTGAGAAATATAAAAACATTATTGCAATTCAGAATATGCTTTAAATGCCTTATTAGTTAATCTCCATCTTTCTCTTCTCAAATACTTAATACCTTGATTGCTCTTTTCTACTCTAGTAACAAAGCCTTCTTTAACTAGCTCATGCAAAAGCCTTTTAATAAATTCCTCATCTCTAGCAATTTCACTTGCTATATTATATGTATAAAAAGACTTTGGTGAATTATGAAATAAGAATGCAAGTATTGATTCCTTAATCTTTTTGATTTTTCCTTCTGATATTCTCATTTGTTGATTAAACATAATTATTATTAAAGATTTTCGGTTAGAAGGAAATCATTAAAGTTGGTTTAAAGCAAGTTTTTTATAGTATAAAGTCTATTACTAGTATTATTCTGAGCTTATAATATGATAAGTCAAATCACTGAACCATATAATGAAAAAGAAATATCTGGTGTATTAGATCCTATTATTAGAGAATGGTTTTTTAGTAAATTTAAGGCTTTTAGCATGCCTCAAATGTATGGAGTAATGCCAATACATGAAAGGAAGAATATCCTTATTACAGCACCAACAGGAGGAACAAAAACACTTACTTCTTTTCTTTCTATTTTGAATTATCTTGTTAAGCTTGCTAGAAGAGTTGATCTGGAAGATAAAGTGTATGCTATTTATGTAAGTCCTTTGAAAGCATTGAATTATGATATTGAAGTTAATTTGCAAGAACCTTTGAAAGAGATACAGAAAGTTGCAAAGAAATTTGGTGTTAAATTGCAAGATATAAGGGTTGCTGCAAGAACAGGAGATACTTCAAGTGCTGAGAAAACAGCTCAATTGAAAAAGCCACCACATATTCTTATTACAACTCCTGAAACATTGGCTATTGTTCTTACTACTAAGAAATTTGTTGATACTATGAAAGCAGTTGAATTTGTTATTATTGATGAAATTCATGCATTAGCTTCTGGAAAAAGGGGCATTGATTTGAGCTTAAGTTTGGAAAGATTAGAACATGTTTCTGTAATTGCTCCTGTAAGAATTGGTTTATCAGCAACAATTGCTCCATTAGATGAAATTGCCAAGTTCTTGGTTGGTTATGAATATAAGGATGGCAAGTATACTGAAAGAGATTGCTTAATTGCAAATGTTCAATTCTTGAAAAAAATGGATTTTAAAGTATTGTCTCCAGTTGATGATTTAATTGATACAACAGCTAGTCAAATGCATTTAGGATTATATGGCTTGCTTGATAATCTTATACAAGAGCATAAAACTACTCTTATATTCACAAATACAAGAAGTGCTACTGAGAGGGTTGTTAATCATTTGAAGGAGAAATTTCCTAAAAAATATACTAGTGGTGAAATTGGTGCTCATCATTCTTCATTAAGTAAAAAACATAGAAGAGATATAGAAAAAAAACTTAGAAACGGGGAATTAAAAGCTGTTGTTTGTTCTACTTCATTGGAATTAGGAATTGATATTGGTTATATTGATCTTGTGCTTCAATTAGGAAGTCCAAAAAGTGTTGCTAGAGCATTGCAAAGGCAAGGAAGAAGCGGGCATAAGCTTCATGATGTGACAAAAGGAAGATTAATTGTTCTTGATAGGGATGATTTAATTGAGTGTTCTGTTTTGCTTAAAGAAGGTGTGGAAAAAAAGATTGATAGAATACAGATTCCAAAAAATGCTTTTGATGTTTTAAGCCAGCACATTTATGGCATGGCAATAAGTCATAAATGGAATATTGATGAATTATTTTCTGTTATTAAGAAAAGTTATTGCTATCATGATTTGAGTAAAGAAGACTTTTATGAAATACTATCATACTTGTCAGGAGAATATGCTGAATTGGAAAGTAAAAATGTTTATGCTAAAATTTGGATTGACTGGAAAACAAAAGAATTGGGTAAAAGAGGAAAACTAGCTAGAATGATTTACATGACAAATATTGGAACAATTCCAGAAGAATCATTTGTTAATGTTGTAATTGCAGTTCCAGCTGATAGAAGAGAAGAAAAAATTGGTGTTATTGATGAATCTTTTTTAGAAAGAATTGAGAAGGGTGATGTTTTCGTTCTTGGAGGAAGTAAATATGAATTTTTGTATAGTAAGGGAATGAATGTTTATGTTAATGCATCTGTTTCTAGGCAGCCAACAATTCCTTCATGGGCTTCTGAAATGCTGCCATTAAGTTTTGATTTGGCAATGCAAATACAAAGATTTAGGAAATTAATGGATGAAAAATTCTCAAGTAAGCAAAAAGAAAATGAAATAAAAATATTTATCAGAGAATTTCTTTATGTTGATGAAAAAGCTGTTAATGCAATTTACAATTTCTTTAGAGAACAATACTTATTCAGCAAGATTCCACATGAAAAAAGACTTTTAATTGAATATTTTGAAGATGAGGATGAAAAGAAGTATGCTTTATTTCACACTTTATATGGAAGAAGAGTTAATGATGCTTTAAGTAGAGCAATTGCATTTGCAGTTGCTAGATATGGCAATAGAGATATTGAATTAGGAATAAGTGATAATGGTTTTTACTTGGCGTCTCATAATAAAATGAATATTGATAAAGCATTAAGGGAAATAAATTCTAAAAATCTTAGGGAAATACTTGAGCAGGCTATTGGAAAAACAGAAGTTTTCAAAAGGCGTTTCAGGCATTGTGCTGCAAGAAGTCTTATGATATTAAGGAGTTATATGGGAAGACGCAGGAGTGTTGGCAAACAGCAGATGAAAAGTGTTTTCTTGCTAGGAGCTGTAAAAAGATTAAATGATAATTTTCCAATACTTAAGGAAACAAGAAGAGAAGTTCTTGAGGATTTAATGGATATTGAAAATGCTAAATACATACTTGATGAAATAAGCAAGAACAAGATTAAAATAGAAAAAATGAATACAGAAGTGCCATCACCATTTGCATTTAATCTCATTACTCAAGCTCATGCTGATTTATTAAGAATCGAAGATAAAATAGAATTCCTGAAAAGAATGCATAAGGAAGTTTTGAAGAGAATAAAGTCTTAGGGTAAGTTTTTTATATTTTTATGTTCTTATTCTTTTGTTAAGAGGGAAATAATATGGTTTATTGTTATAGGCTTTGGTGTGGTGGGAAGAATTATGATTTAGTTCATGGACAAGAATATAATAATCAGGAATTTGCAAAAACGTGTGATATGGCTTCTGTGACTGCCATATCAGAACTCTTAAAATATGAAGATGGAATAACAGAAGAAAAGATTTTTAGAAAAACTCATGAAATTTTAATAAGAAAATATAATTTTAAAGAATTAGAATTAAAACCAATTCCAAGAGTTGAAAAAATGTTCATTTTTAGGGAATTAAACACATTAGACAGTTTAGTAAGAATGAATATAGAAATGCCTGAAGAATTAATACAGAAAATCTTAAATCATAATCAAAAGTTTAAAAAATAAACTTGTTTCTTTATTTGTATTATTAGGAATATGTTAAAAGAAATAAAGCCAGTTAAATTGCTTGAAAATGTGTATGCATTAGGTTTGGGCATATTATTGAAAAAAGAAAAAGTATTTATTTTAGGTGATTTGCATATTGGTTATGAGGAATATTTGAATAAGCAAGGCATACTTATTCCAAGAGAGCAATTCAAACTTACAAAAAATCTTCTTGAGAAAACACTTGCAACAATAAAACCAGAAAAAATTATTGTTAATGGAGATTTAAAGCATGAATTTGGCACAATCAGTAAGCAAGAATGGATTGAAACATTAAAAATTTTTGATATTCTTACACAATCATGTAAAGAGATTATACTTGTAAAAGGAAATCATGATACAATTCTTGAACCATTAGCAAATAAAAGAAATTTTGAAGTTAAGGATTATGTTATTGTTGGAAATATTTGCATTACCCATGGACATAAACTTCTAAAGGAAACAAAGGAGTTGAAAAATATTAAAACAATAATTATTGGTAATGATCATCCTGCTATTAGTATTAAAGATGGTATTAAATCAGAATTATACAAATGCTTCTTAGTTGGTAAATGGCAGAGGAAGAATTTGATTGTTATGCCCTCATTTTTGCCTATTATTGAAGGTACTGATATAAGAAAAGAAAAAACTTTGAGTCCTTACTTGAAACAAAAACTCTCTGATTTCAAAGTATTTGTTGTGGGGGATAAGATTTATGAGTTTGGAAAACTTAAAGATATATAACTATACTCAATTAAGCTGGGTTGGCAGAATGGTAATGCACTAGTCCCGAAAGAACCTTTTAGGAAAAGGTTCATTAAAAACTCTGGAGAACTAGAGAGCTTTGCTCGTACAGGTTCGACTCCTGTACCCAGCATTTATGTGTAAAATGAATTGGTTAAAACGAATTTTTGGTATTGGAAGTAAGGTAAAGAAAAAAGAAGAGCAAGAAATAGTAGAGATTAATATAAAAAATCTTGATAATTGGTTAGATGAAAAAACTTTGGATTTGAATGAGAAAATTGCATCTTTTTATCCAAAGATTAAACAGAATCTTGAATTGGTTGAGAAAAGTTTGGTGGTTTTAAGTAATGTAGATCTTTCTGAAAGAAAAGTTGACTTAAGGGTAAAACAAATTGTTGAATCTAATAAAGAAGCTTATATTGGGAATGTTAAATCATTTATTCAACATGTTAAATTCCCTGAAAGGGCAGGTTATAGTGAATCAGCAGATTTTTCTTCTGCACTTATTGACGGATTAGGGAAGTTAGCAAAAAATTCTTTTAGAAATGCTAGGTTTACTTCTGAGTTAATAGGGGAAGAATTGGTAATGGTAACGAATAATTTAAGGGAGTTAAGAGAATTGGCAATTGAATTTAAAAAAGCAATATCAAATGAAAAGATTTTGGGAGTTCTCAAAGTAAAAGAAAATGTAAAGGAGTTAGAACATCTTATAAAAACTAGGGAAAATTTTGATAGAGAAAAGAGTAAGTTTGTTTTAGAGAAAGAAGAATTAGCAAGAAAAAGTTTGGTTCTTAATGAAAAAGTTGGTATGTTAAAGAAAAGTGGGGAGCACAAAGAACTTTTGCAACTTTTTGAAGAAGAAGAAAGGTTTAATCAACAAATTAAGAATATTGATTTTGAAATAAGAAATCTTTTTGGACCATTATATAAACCTATGAGAAAATTCTTGCAAATAACTAAAGAGGTTAGCAATAAAAAGATATTGCAAGATTATATTGAGGATTGTGTTAATGCTTTGATTAATGATAAAGAAATAAGGGTTGTTGAATTGTTAAAGGAGATGAAAATATATGTTGTTGAAGGTAAAATTAATTTAAGAGAAAAGAGAAAAAAACGGGTTTTGAAAATTTTAGACGGCATTAGTGTTGAAGTGTTAAAAAAGATTTTTGAGAAAAGGATATCTTTAGAAGATAGTAAGAAAGAATTGAAAGAGAGGATATCTGGTATTAAGGTTGTAAAAGAGATACAAGAAGCTGAGAAAAGAATTATTGATATTAATTTTTATAAAAAAGATTTAGAAAAAGATATTATGAAAATAAAAGGTAAACAAGAGAGGCTTTCTTTTACAGAAATGGAAAAGGGAATTATTAATGATGTTAAAGATATTACAAATCAAAAGATAAAATTAGTTTATTAGTTACTTTTAAGAGGTTACAAAAAGAAAGATTTATAAATTAAGGGTATTTTGGTAGTTAAGGAAAAATAAAAAAATGGCATCTGCAAGTGCAACTGAAATGTTATTAGAAGCAAATGAGAATTCTAATGTTGTAGTTAGTGCTCTTTACAGAGAAAAGGATGTTGTTGAAAAGAAATGTCTTGGTTGTGGAAGTCCTTTTTTTGCTAAAGTTCATGCTGATGATGAGGGTAATGTAGTTGGTGGAAGTGCTCTTTTAGTTTATTGTTGCAATTGTCTTAAAGTTTTAGAAACTGAAGAAATTCCTATGGAGTAAAGATAAGATGGAAATAAAATATATAAGAAGAAAAGAAAGAACAGATATACAAAAGCAGATTGAAAGAGTTGTTACAGGTAGAAATATTATTGATAGTTACTTGTGTAA
>JAHJTU010000020.1 GCA_018829485.1 Nanobdellota archaeon
TAAAGTTCTGCCATACATATTCAGGAAAAACAAACCAGCTGTTTTTGGTGTAAGAATTGAAGCAGGAAAACTTAAACAAGGATTAAAATTAATGAATAATGAAGGGAGAAAGATTGATGAGATAAAAACAATTCAAAAAGAAAATGAGGTGATTAATATAGCTGGAAAAGGTGATGAAGTTGCAATTTCCCTACCAAATATAACAGTTGGAAGGCAAGTTAAAGACAAAGAATTATTATACTCAATGTTGCATGAAAAGGAATTTAAAAAACTCCAGGGGAACAGAAAATATTTAAATTCAGATGAGCTGGCAACTTTACAAGAAATCCTTGAAATAATGCGTAAAAAGCATCCTTTATGGGGGATATAATATGGTTGTATACGAAGTAGTTTTACCTGAGAAATATGAAGGAGAAGCAAAAGAATTAGGTATTGATCCAACAAATGCTTCATCTGAAGATATTATGAGGCTTTATGCTAAACTTATTCAATCAGAAGAAGGAATAGGAAATATTATAAATGCTGTATGCAAAAATTGTGAAAGGAAAGATACAAGTATTGACATACTATTATTAGGAGAAGAATATGAAGCTTGATATTGCTGATAATGAAAATAAAGGAAAAACATTCCATTATGAAATTGATGATGAGAAATCTAAAATGCTTAGGGGCAAAAAGATTGGTGATGAAATAGATGGACATGTTCTTGATTCAAAATTTAAAGGATTTAAATTTAAGATTACTGGATTATCAAATATTGCTGGTTTTCCTGCATTAGAAAAAATTGAAGGTATTGGCTTGAAAAAACTCTTGCTTACAAAAAAAAGTAAAGGAATGAGTGGAAAAAGAAGTAAAAAACACAAGAAAATTAAGGGATTAAGATTAAAGAAAACATTAAGGGGAAATACAATTGCAAAAGATATTGTTCAAGTTAATTTAAAAGTTATAGAAGGCAAAGGACTTGCTAATATTCTTAAGAAACCTGCATCAGAAGAAGTAAATCCAGAAGAAAAGAAATAAAAGAAGCTTAAGATTTCTCATTTTTCTTTCTACCTTTTTTAATCCATTTTCTTCTTTTATTCCAGTCTATAGAAAATTTATTGTCTTTTCTTTCTTGTTCTTTACAATATGCATAAATAACAGCATCAACAGATGTTTTTACTTCTTCAATTCCTCTTTCTATATATATTTCTTTTAAATAATAAAGTCTTGGATATAGCCCACTAATTTTACTTTCATTACAATTTTCCATTAAATCTCTAAAAGTTATTTCTTCAAGAGAAATTTTTTTCTCATTTAAAATTCTTCCAACAATCTCTGAACTTTTTTTAATTACTTTTTCTGTTGTCCATTTTAATTTGGGTTTTGGCTTTTCAAAAAAAGCCTGCTTTTCTTCTTTTGTTAGAAATCTTGTCATTCCTGTTTCTCTAAAGGAAAATGCAATTAAAGTTTCATCTTTTTCTCTTTTATAAATCTCTCCATTATATCCAATTATTCCTTGTTCATCTCTTCTTTTTCCATTAATTTTTTCTCCATACCATTTTCTTAATTTTATAGCATTCTGTTTTCCATTATTCATAATCATATGTGGCTTAATTTTCTCATTATTCCTATACCTATCTCTTAAAATTAAAGCTTCAAGCATTCTGTCCTTTACATTATTAAAATCCAAATAAACCCACCTTTCTTTTTCTTCTGGTGTTAATTCATCAACAATTCCTGTTTCCCTTAACATAAAAGAAAAAACTCTTTCTCCATTATTTAAAGAAAAAATACTTCCATTAGACATTAGATATCCTTTATCTTTCAATCTTCTTTGATACCATTTATAGAAACTTTCAAAAACACAACCCCTTAGATAACTAAGACCTAAGTCTGGATTTTCTCTCAAATATTCAACTAATTCAAAGACTTTCCCCCTTCTAAAAGATGAATTAAAATAAAGGCGTTTTGCCATAAAAACATAAAAAACGAAAGGGTTAAATATTTTACATTCCACAATTTAGCAGAGATAAAAGAGGAGAATGGTAAACAGCGTAGGATTAATCAAATGCAATAGGTGTGGTAAAAGCTTTTCCTTGAGAAGCATGATGGCTGATTCTAGTGGTAGGGGACTTATATGCCAGCAATGTTATGAGCTTGTTTCTCAAGTAAGAACTGATGCTGATAAGCTTATACAGAAAAAGCTTATGTCAGCTGAACTAGCAAGTAAGAAAGCAAGAACAAAAACAGAAAGAGATGCCTTTAGAAGAATAAGAGAAGGTAAAGAGTATGTTTGCAAGATGTGCAATTATAAATTTATATCTACTTTGCCTATAAAGAAGTGTCCATATTGCAGTTATGAGGGAAGTCTTATTGTTATGGAAGAGTTAACAAAAGAGATTGATGATATCTTAAAAGGGTGAATATAGGATAAAATGTTATGCGAAAGATGCAAAAAAGATGTGCCTAGCTCACAATTAAGAGTTGATGCTAAGAATAGTAGACTTGTTTGTGAAGCTTGTTATACTCTTGTTAAAACAGGTATGTTAGTTCCTGAAAAAACAAAGCAGGATGCAAAACAAGATTATAAAGAAGTTAGAAAAAAGCTTACTATGTCTACTTCCGAAAGGCTTGATAAATTAGGCAAGAAAAAAGATGAATATGAATGCAGAAAATGCAATTACAAGTTTACAAGTATTAAAGGTTATAATAAGAAATGTCCATATTGTGGAGAAGATGCTATTATTCCATTTATAGAAGAAGTTCCTGTTAGGGAGATTGATGAGCTTGTGTAAGTTTTGTATAACTCATAATTTCTAAAGTTTTTTAAAGAATTCTTTTCTTTAATTCAAATGGCTAAAGAGCAAATAATGGAATTTCAACAACCTGATTTGAATATTGGCGTAGTTGGACATATTGATCATGGTAAAACAACTTTATTGCAAAGAATAACAGGTGTATGGGCAAGCAGACATTCTGAGGAATTGAAAAGAGGAATTACAATTAAGCTTGGTTATGCTGATTCTTTTATTAAAAAATGTTCTAAGTGCAATCAGTTTATTGCTACAGATAAATGCAAATGTGGAAATAAAGCAAGCATAGTAAGATATGTTAGTTTTGTTGATGCACCAGGACATGAAATGCTTATGGCAACAATGCTTTCAGGTGCTGCTATTATTGATGCTGCTATACTTTTAATTGCTGCAAATGAAAAATGTCCTCAACCGCAAACTAAAGAACATTTAATTGCATTAGGAGCTAAAGGAATTAAGAATATAATTATTGTTCAAAATAAAATTGACTTGTTAAGCAAGAAAGAGGTTTTGGAAAATTATAAAGAAATTAAGGAATTTGTTAAAGGAACAATTGCTGAAAATGCTAGTATAATTCCTGTATCTGCACAAAAAGGAGTAAATATAAGTGAACTTCTTGAAGAAATTACAAAATTACCAACACCAGAAAGAGATACAAAAAGCAATCCTTTGTTTTTTATTGCAAGAAGCTTTGATATTAACAAGCCTGGAACACTTGTAAAAGAACTTGTTGGTGGTGTTTTTGGAGGCACATTAAAACAAGGTATATTTAAGGTTGGGTATAAAGTAGAAATAAAACCTGGATTAATGGAAGAAAAATCAGGAAAAATTACATGCAAGACAATAAAAACAACAATTTCAGATTTAGTTTCTGGAAAAAATCATTTAAAACAAGCAATGCCATCTGGAAGTTTGGCAATTTCAACTTTATTGGATCCTTTTCTTTCAAAAGGAGATGCTTTAGCAGGAAATATTATTGGTTTAGAAGGAAAATTACCAGAGGTTGTTTATGAAATTAAAATTAAATCAAATTTATTTGATAAAGTTGTTGGAGCTAAAAAAGAAATCCCTGTGAAAGATTTGGAAATGAATGAATCCCTTCTTCTGAGTATTAATACATCAGTTACAGTTGGAATTATTACATCAATTAAAAAAGATGAAATTACATTTATACTAAAGTTACCAGTTGTTGCAATAAAAGGAAGCAATATTGGAATTGCAAGAAACATAGAAGGCAGATGGAGACTTGTAGGTTATGGGGTTATTGAATAGTTAGTATGCTCTTTCTCTTTTATCAACTTTTGCTA
>JAHJTU010000021.1 GCA_018829485.1 Nanobdellota archaeon
GATTGATTATGTTTTAGAAAATTCTTGTTCTTGTGTCTTTTTGTATGTGGAATAAACATCTGCACTCAAGCTCCACTTGGATCGCCTAATGTATGTCTTCCCGCCCTTATTTTTCTGTATTTGGTTAAGGAGGCCCTTCTTCTTGAGTTCTAAAAGTATTTTTTTAATAAATTCCTCATCTCTAGCAATTTCTTGAGCAATATGGGATGTGAAAATAGATTTGGGTGAAATAGAATATAGGTGGGCTAAAATGTGTTCTGAAATCTTCTCGCGCTTTTCTGCCGAAATCTTCATAATGAAAGATAGTTATTCGGTTTTATTAATGTTTCTTAGAATTCTTCGTAAGAGCCTATTTATCTTCATTCTTCTTGCTGAAGGAAGGCATTGGAAGATGTAATGGGAGATTGAGATCCTCTTCGAGTTCTAATGCTTTAAGTGTTGATTTTCTTAAAATTGTGTTAAAGAGAAAAATTCTAAAGTCTTGAGGGATCTCTTTATTTTTCCATCCTTTTGAGACTTCCTTTGCTAACTTTGAATCAAGAGAGATAAGAACCTTACCTTTAATCTCAACTTTAGCAAAATTAGGTTCGTAGATAACCTTCTGTTCAAATTCGATACTTAAAACCTCTTCTTTAGTCTTAATATTAAGAAATTGAGGCTTAACTTCTTCAATACTCATGATATTCATCTCAGTATTAATTTTAACACCTTCAACTTGTTTATTAGGAACTCTCAAATCCTCAATGTTCAATTTTGTAAAGTTAAATCCTATTGCATTCATATTATGTTAATAAAAAAAGTGTTTTTAAATATTTGGTTGTTCTTATATATTGATTAAAAAGATATAATTAAATTAGATCTTCTTCTGAAACGACGACAAAGTCTCCAATTGCAATAATAGAACTATATGGGATTAATGCATCTTTTGAAGAAGTTCTTTCTAAATTTAAGTTTCTAGTATAGGGTGTTGAGTCTTTGACAACTATATGGATTAATTCCCCGGATTTTGTTTCAAAAATTATGTCTTTGACAAAGCCGAGCCTTTTACCCTCTTTGGTAACAATCATCTTATTGAGGATACTGCTAAAAATATTCTTTTCTTCAGACATGTTAATTTTAGAAGAAAATCATATATAAACTTTTCTGTGAATTTAAATAGATTTTAAAGATTATATATTAAACAGTTAATTGGCCAAAAAAGACCCTGACCCCTTGATTTCGTATAGAAGGATTTAAAAAAGATTTTTTGATTTTTTGATTTTATTTTTTATTTATAAAAATTTGTATGATGTAGTATATATTATATATATTATATATATAATAATAATAAAAGAAATAATAATAGAAAACACAATAATTAAATTTAATAAATAATAATAAAAGAAATAATAATAAAAGAAATAATAATAATAGAAAAAGAAATGATTATCACAAAATTAAGGTTAATACATAAAAATCAATTTCCACAAGAAATAAAGGTGTTTTTCTTTCTTAGTGGTTATAATTATTTATATAAGAAATAAAGTTTTCTCGAATAGTTTTTTTGGATTTAA
Organism: Nanobdellota archaeon; assembly: GCA_018829485.1. Classification (GTDB taxonomy): domain Archaea; phylum Nanobdellota; class Nanobdellia; order Pacearchaeales; family UBA12030; genus JAHJTU01. The sequence goes on from JAHJTU010000021.1 coordinate 1,554, forward strand.
CAACTTTCCACAAGAAATGGTAGTGTGAGTCCAGATTCACTTTCAGTTAATAAAATAATAAAATGAAATTAGAGCTTGATAAAATTTTTGAATCTTTTGATAATAATAGAATATTTAGTGATAAGTCTACCTTACAATCTAACTATAGACCAGAGGATATTCCTCATAGGGGAGATCAGATAAAACAAATTGCTTCAATTCTTGCTCCTGCACTGAGAGGGGAAAAGACAAGTAATCTTTTTCTTTATGGGAAAACTGGAACAGGAAAGACACTTTCAGTTCTTTATGTGAGAGATGAACTTATGAAAAGGTCAATGAAAACTGGAACTGAATCTCCTTTCAAGATAGAATATCTTAATTGTAAATTAAAAAAAGTTTCAGATACAGAATATAGGATGGTTGCTGAGCTTATCAAAAAGCTTGGTGGAAAGGTTCCCGACACTGGGCTTCCAACCGAGACTGTTTATAGTCGATTCATAGACCTTATTGATTCAAAAAAGCAATTTTTACTTTTAATTCTTGATGAAGTGGATCAGGCAGTTAAAAAAATTTCTAGTGATTTTTTGTACAATCTTACAAGACTTAATTCTGAACTTTCACAGTCTCAAATTGGAGTAGTAGGTATAAGTAATGATCTTACTTTTTTAGAAGGTATTGATCCAAGAGTTAGAAGTTCTTTGTCTGAAGAGGAAATTGTTTTCCCACCTTATAATGCAATCCAACTTCAAGAGATTTTAGCGCACAGGTCTAATCTTGCCTTTAAGAAAAGTGTAGTTGAAAATGGAGTTGTTCAGAAATGTGCTGCCTTTGCTGCGAGGGAACATGGAGATGCTCGACGGGCTTTGGATTTATTGAGGATTGCTGGTGAGCTTGCTGAGAGAGATGGTTCTAAGAGAATACTCTTGAAACATATTGATGAGGCCAATGTGAAAATTGAAAGAGATAAAATACTTGATGTTATTAAGACAGAACCAAGACAGTTTCAACATGTTCTTTATTCTATAATCAGGCTTTCCGAAGAGAATAAAGGAGAACCCTTTTTTACAGGGGATGTTTATAATGATTATCAAGACATTTGTAAGAAGAATCACTCAGAGGTTCTGACACAGAGGAGGGTGGGGGATATCATACAAGAGTTTGATATGTTAGGCATCATTAACGTTAGAGTTATTTCAAAAGGTCGAGGTGGGAGAATGAGGGAGATTAAATTAGCGATTACGAAAAATATTATTGAAAAGGCGAAGTTAATTATTGAAGAGTCTATAAATTACAGATAGTTTATATTAAAATGGACCCGAAGGAAATCTTAAAATATTGTATAGAAAAGGGAGTGTTGATAGACTCGGGGGCGTTGAATCTTCTGAAAGAAACTGGAGATTCGGAATCTGTAAAACTTATTATTGAAAAAATTAGAAGTCATTCTCAAAAGAAGATTATAACAGAGACTCTTTTTGAGCAGAACCGAGAAGAAATAAGTAAATTATTCTTAGAACTCCCAAATAAGAATCAGAAAAGTTTGCATAGTCTAAAAATAAAATTAGGATTAGAGATTGAAATTTCGAGAGTTTCGAGTTTCGATTCTCAACGCGAAAAGAGTCAAGAACAAATATTGGAGGGGGGAAAATCTGAAGAAGATAATTCTTCTGTTAGGGTTTTATCTACAGTACCAGTATTTAAGAAAAAAATTGATGTTGGAGATTTTGTTAAAAATCTGAGGGGCAGGTTTAATGATTTGAAGAATATTCTTCAAGAAAGACAGGAGTTGGAAAATCTTATTTCAATAAACAAACTTTCAAAATCACAAAGGTCTTCAATAATTGGAATTGTTTACAATAAAAGAGTTACGAAGAATCAAAATATACTTCTTGAGGTTGAGGATTTAACTGGAACAACAAGAGTTTTGATTAATCAGAACAAACCAGAACTTTATCAGTTGGCAGAGGAGATCTCTCTTGATTCTGTTTTGGGTTTCTCTGGATTTGGAGATAGGGAAATATTTTTTGCGAATAATCTTGTTCTTCCAGATGCGGCTATTTTTAATAAGAAGCAGTCTCCCGTCGAAGAATATGCTTTATTCTTGGGAGATATTCATTATGGGAGTAAATTATTTTTAGGGGAAAGTTTTGATAAATTTATAGACTATCTTAATGGGAAAATTCCAAATACTCCAGAAGTTGATAAAATAAAATACCTTTTCTTAGTTGGTGATATTGTTTCTGGAGTCGGGGTTTATCCTTCGCAGCAAAAAGGTCTTAATATTGATGATATTGAGGCTCAGTTTGAGGGCATTGCAAATCTTCTTAAAAAAATAAGAAAAGATATTAAGATTATAATTTCTCCCGGCAATCACGACGGAGTTAGATTGCTCGAGCCCCAACCTTTTTTGGATGAGAGATACGCGTGGCCACTCTATAACATGGAGAATGTGATTATGACTGGGAATCCAGCACAGATTAATATTGGTGCAAAGGAAGACTTCTCTGGATTTGATATCTCGACTTACCACGGTTTTTCTTATCCCTACTATGCAAATAATATTCCTGCCTTTCTTGAAAAAGGACTTAATGCTCCTGAAAAAATAATGGAATATGTTCTTAAGAATAGGCATTTTGCGCCGACCTATTCTTCTGCACAGTTCGTTCCTTTTGAAGAAGACATGCTTGTTATGAAAAATGTTCCAGATATATTTGTGTCTGGACACTCTCATAAATGCGCAGTCTCTTCTTACAATAATGTTCTTTTAATTTCGGTTGCTACTTGGGAATCTAAGACCGACTTTCAGGAGAAAATGGGGAACGAACCAGACCTTTGTAAAGTTCCGATGTTGAATTTGAAAACGAGGGCAATTAAAATTTTGGATTTTGAATAATGACAGACAATAAACATTCTGTCGCTGTAACTGCGATTGTTGTAAGGGAAGGGAAATACTTGATTACTCGCAGAAGTTTGCAAAAGAAAAATTTCCCTGGGAAATGGACTGTGCCTGGGGGAAATTTGGAAGTTGAGGATTACATTAATCTTCCAAAAGACACAGCTCATCATTGGTACAACATCTTTGAAAAAGTTTTAAGACGTGAAGTTAAAGAAGAGGTTGGATTGGAGATTAAAAATATAAAATATCTGACGAGTATGACTTTCTTACTCTCAAATAATTCTCCAATGTTGATCGTGAGCTTGTATGCAGATTCTGGAGATGGTGAAGTGAAACTGAATGAAGAATCCATTGATTGTAAATGGGTTACGCTTGAGGAAGCGAAAGATTATGACTTGATCGAGGGTATCTATGATGAACTTGTTATGCTTGACCGAGTTTTGAAAGGTGAAGGTCAAGAAGAGTGGAGGAAAGAATGAATACAGAACAATATTTTGAACATATTGAAAAAGAAACAAAAAAGATTTATAGTGTTGCGACAGAAGC
>JAHJTU010000022.1 GCA_018829485.1 Nanobdellota archaeon
AAAAAATAAAAAGAGAAAGAAAAAAGGTAATTAATCTTCATCTTCGCCATCTAACTCATCATTTTCATCATAGTCATCAACATCTTCCCATTGAAATCCTTCTTCATTCATTTTATCCTCTTTTATGATTATTTCTACTCTGTTAAAGAATGCCTTATATTTTTAAATTTTTCTCTTAAAAGTATCAAATAGCAGAGATATCAAAAAAGAAAAGTATTTAAATACTAATAATTCGTAAAACTAACTATGGGGTTAAATTATCCACAAACAAGTAGAAGTATAGATATTATAAAACCTTTTGTAGAGAATACTAGAGAAAAATTCAAAGATTATGAATTTAGAATTGATTGGACAGGTTCTAAGCCATATGACCAAGAAAATGAGGCTATTGATGTAAGAATAAAAACAGGAAGTGGAGAAGAATATTCTGCAAATTTCACAACACCAAAATTTTTAGATTACATGTTTGAAAAGAATGGTAGGACTGGAGAATGCTTATCTGGAACATATTTTTGTATGCCTGGAATGATTGTTGTTAAAAAATTAACTGAAGATAATATAAAAAGAACAATTGATGATTTAATTGACAATCTTGAAGTAGAAGAATATTTTAAAAAAATTGATTAGTTAGAATATAATTCTTTTAATCTTTCTATAACTCTATCTTGAATTCTTCCTTTGCCAGATTTTCCAACTGTTTCATAGCCTTCTTGTGTTTTTCTATAATATAATCTACCACCATTTCTCCCTCTTAAATAAAAAATATTTGTCCCCTTTATATGCCTTGGATGCCCAAGACCTGCTTCTAAATTTCCTTTACTTAATTCATAAACCAAATGATCTATTTCTCTTTTAACTTGTTGATTTTCAGCTGTTTCCTCAGCTAATCTTTTCATTATATTATCTTCTTTTATGGAGCTTGTTAATTTAAGCTTTTTTTCTAATTCAGATTGTGCTGCTAAAAATAAAATGTATGAAATCAAAATAAAAAAAATACCTAAGAAAGATACTCCAGATGAATTCAGTATAGAAATACCAATTACTGCACCAACCATATTGACTTGCGAATTTATTAGTAAGAATAAACCTATTAAAAACGATGTTAAACTAGATGTTAAATATGTTTTTCTTTTAGACATAATTTCAACAATCTCATTATTTATATAAATATTTTGAGAATATCTTTTTTTCCTCTCTTTTTAACCTAAACATCCAACACAAACTTAGCATACCACTCACTCTTTTTCTTTTTTATTTCAAACATATGCATTGTTATTGCTTTAATATCAACAATATTTCCATGCTTTTTCAAATCAAGTTTATCACCAGAAGCCAAGCATTCTAAAGCATGCAAATTACCTTTCTTATAGATTTTAATTTTATCAAATTTAACAAGAATAATATTATCTGTATCTTTAATAAATACTAATTCATCCAAAAATTTAAAGAAAAGCTCTTCAATATTTTCGGCTCTTAATGATATTTTCTTTTGGATTTCTGGTTTTATGCTTTTAAAATTCTTAAATTGAGTAGCTGCAACTGCAATACCAGAATCAGAAAATACTTTCTCTAAAGATGATGCTTTTACTTCAACTGCTATATCAGCTGCAATAATATCAAGGAATTTGTATGGCAATTTTCTACTTTTTCTATATCTTTATTTTGGGATATATTTAAAAATAAAAGATACCTATTTAAAAGTACCTTTAAAGATAAAAAACACAAAAAAAGAGGTAAAAAAACAACACAGAGAATATACTAACCAAGCAGTAGTAACAAAACAAAAGATTTATAAATGCTTGAAACTTAGGATTACTAAGAAAAATGCCAAAGAAAAGAATACAAAGAGACATAAATAGAAAGGGTATTGATCATGTATTTTCTAATACCTCAGATTCAGAAGATAGTTCTAGTACAAAAGAAAAACAAGTAGATATTTCTGCACATCTTAAGGTTGGTGTTTGTATGGATGAAAATGGAAAAATAATTGATGTTTACCCATTAGTTAAACAACCATATACTGGCACAGACACAAACAAAGATGATTATAATAAAGAAGTTCCATTAGATGATTATGGACATGATTAATTCTATAAATTAATTTCTTTTTTCTTATTATCTTATCGTATTTCTTTCGTGAACGTTTTTTTTGGGATGAAGACCTTTTCCAAAGGGTTTATCCTTTAATATTTCCAATAGGAATAAATCTAGCAACTTTTTTGCTTAAACCTGATTTAATAGTTGATTCAACAACTTCATCTACATCTTTATATGCGCCTCCAGCTTCTTCTGCTAAACCTGCATATGATGCTGTTTTAATGTAAATTCCTTTTTTCTCAATATCTTTTTGCAATTGCTCTCCTTTCCATGTTCTTTTTGCTTGTGCTCTTGACATTGTTCTTCCACTTCCATGCGCAGTTGATGCAAATGTTTCTTTTTCAGCTTTCTCAGTACCAAGAAGCAAGTATGAGCCTGTTTCCATGCTACCACCAATAATAACTGGCTGTCCTAATTGCCTGAATTTTGCTGGAGTTTCCTCTCTGCCTGCACCAAATGCTCTTGTTGCACCTTTTCTATGAACTAAAACTTCCTTATACTTGTTACCAATAACAAACTTCTCTTTTTTTGCAATATTATGAGCAACATCATATACTTGATGCATTTCAAGTTTCTCAGCTGATTTGCCAAACATCTTACTAAATACTTCTCTAATTCTATGCAAAATAACCTGTCTATTAGCAAAACTCATATTAACAGCACATTGCATTGCTGAAAAATAATCTTGTCCTTCCTTACTTGTAAAAGGCGCGCATGATAATTCCCTGTCAAGTATTTTAATTTTGTATTTTGATTCCATGATTTTCAAAAATAATTGTAAATAATCACTTGCAACTTGATGTCCAAATCCCCTGCTTCCACAATGAAACATAACAACAATCTGATCAGGAAATAAACCAAATTTCTCAGCTGCTTTCAAATCATAAATATTTTCTTTTTTAACATGCTGAATTTCCAAATAATGATTTCCAGAACCAAGAGTACCAATTTGATTAAAACCCCTTTGAATTGCTCTATTACTTACTTTGTTTGCATCAGCTTCTTTCATGCATCCATGCTCTTCTGTGTATTCCAAATCTTCTTTCCAACCATATCCTTTTTCAACTGCCCACTTACTTCCATTCTCAATAGCATCTTTGAATTCATTATGAGATAATTTAACAAATCCCTTGCATCCAACACCAGTAGGAACTTGCTTGAATAATTCATCAACTAATCCTTTGAGCTTGGGTTTAACATCTTTAATTGTAAGATTTGTTGTAATAAGCCTCATTCCACAATTAATATCAAATCCTATTCCACCTGGAGAAATAATTCCTTCATTTAAATCAAATGCACCAACACCGCCAATTGGAAAACCATATCCAGAATGTCCATCAGGCATGCAATAAGCATACTTCAAAATTCCAGGCAAAGTTGCAACATTTGTTAATTGCTCAAATACTTGTGTATCCATCTCAGAAACAAGTTTTTCAGAAGCAACAATCTTTGCAGGAACTCTCATTCCCTTCTTATAATTCTCATCAATTATCCATTCATAATCATTCTCTTTTTTGATAAATTTTGGAAATGCCATTTATACTTTAATTTTGCCAATTTTTTAAAAGTATCTAAACTAATTATCTAATTTATATTTTGATATTCCGTGAACTTTGTTATAAACAGCTAATCTTTCATAAGGAACACACAAAGTGTAATTATGTAAAGATTCTTTTCTAATGCAAGCATATGTGCACAATACTTTATCCTCTTTTTTCTCAAATTTTAATACATCTTTATATCTATATCCTGTTCTCTTGCTAACTAGGGAAGTAAAAAATTCAATAAACATAACTCCATCTTCTTCTGCTTCTCTTTCTAATTCTGGAAAAAGCCCCATTTCTCTAAGTTGCCATTGAATTCTTGAACCAACAATTGAACTCCAACTTGGAACTCTTATAAGAGAAATATTATACAGTTCTGGTTCAAGCATTTCTAATATAGATGAAAAATACTTTCTAGTTGGAGACCAAAGTTTTACAAAAATTGAATCATTACGGGATTGCATGACTTGTATATTTTGACTTTTAGAAATCCTATTAAACTCATCCAAAGAAATAATCTTTTCCAAGCAAATACTTTTTCTTAACATTTTCCAATAAAGTAAGAAGATAAAGACAGAAAAACTTTAATACTTATTTATGAGCAAACCAAAATGCCTCTTTTTGCTTGCAGCAAAAACCAAATCTTTCAAATTGAATTACTTGTCCAATTCTTACTTCAGAAGTGTTTTTTTCAGATAAACCTTTTTCAACTTTTCCAGAAGGCATCTTTATGCTTGTCTTAATAATCTGTTTAGAATCAGCAGGAAGCCAATGAATTAACTTTGCTTTTAACTCTGGTTTTAATTCTTCAGAATGAAACTCAAATCCTTTATCATTAACAAAATTAAACAAATGCATTAATCTATAATTTCCTTTTTTCATATTCTTTAAATCTTCTCTTGAAATGTAAAATTCCCGATTTGTTTTAAAATTCCTAAAACCAAGATTCTTTTCTGGATGCAAAGGAACTTTTGCTTGCAATTTTGGTGCATCTTTTATTTTGATTTTTACTGGATTATCAACAAAAAAGTATCTTCTTGTATGTTCATCAAGAATCTTTTTATTATAATCATAAATCTTATGCATAAATTCTTCTATGCTTAATGTTTTGTCAACTTTGCTTGGCCCAATTTCAATTGCATACTTAGAAAATGCTTCTGGCAAAATACCTCTTTTTCTTAATGCAGCAATAAATGGCAATCTTATATCATCCCATCCAGAATACTTTCCTTTCTTAATTGCTTCTCTTGTTTGTGTTGCACTTAAATGCATATTAGAAAAATTAATTCTTCCTAAATGAATATAATAAGGCTTTTTCCATCCAAAATAATTGAAAATAAAAATCTGCCTTTCTGTATTAACAACATGATCTTTGCCTCTTATTACATGAGTCATTCCAGATAAATAATCATCAATTGCAACTGAGAAATTCATTAATGGCCATACCCTATATTTCTTTCCTGTTTTTGGATGAGTAGAATCAACAATTCTAAATGCTGGAAACTCTCTCAATGCAGGATTCTTTTCATTTAAGTTTGTTTTAATTCTTAAAACAGCTTGTCCTTGTTTATACTTGGAATGCATTTTCTTCCATTCTTTTAATTGCTCTTCAACACTTAATTCCCTATGAGCACATGCTTTTCCTTTATCAACTAATTTCTTAAATGACAAAGAAGAACAAGTGCAAACATATGCCTTGCCCATTCTAATAAGCTTTTCAGCATAATCATAATACTTTTTCATATTATCTGATTGATACTTGACTGTAAAAGGATAATTAGTAAGCCATTTTGCTTCTTCTGGTATCATCTTGTATGCTGGCACATATATCTCAGGTGCATTAGTATCTGCAATTCTCAAGAAAAGTTTTCCACTATATTTTCTGCAATATTCTGCATTAAGCAAGAAAGTTATTGCATGTCCAATATGCAATGCTCCAGAAGGTGAAGGTTCAAATCTCATTACAACTTTGCTATTAACAGCATTAGGCAAGTCGGGCAATGAAATTCTTACTTCTGGTTTTCTGCCTTTTTCCTGCATCATTTCAGGTGCAATTTCAATAAGCTTAGATTCTTGCTCAATTAAAGACATAAAATTAACATTTGCAACAATTCCAGAAATTTCCTTTCCAAGTTCCTTAATCTTGCTTCTTAATTCTGGCTTCTCACTCAAAATCTTACCTAAAACAGCACTTGTATTTGCCTTTCCATTATAAGAAACAGCATTTTTCAAAGCATATTTTAATATAAGATTTTTAAGCTCTTTTACCATACAAGAATCAAGGATTTTATTCTTTTAAATTTGTGGTTCTTTATTCATAAGGATATTATAACCACTTCAAAGGAACAACACACCAAAAGATTTATAAATAAAAAAAGACATAAGATATTATGAAAAACATAAAAAAGAACTTAGTAAAAGCGGGTTTAATATCATTACTTGCTATAACTCCATTAGCTTCTGCTAGTTGCAATAAAGAACATAATGCTTTTGAAGGAGCAGATGCAATGTATTTAGATAATGATTTTAATAAAGAAACACCTGATAAAAAATTCAAAATTGAAGGTGACGGTAAGGTGTATAACCTTGAAATTAATGGAATAGATTATGAGCCAATGACACCTGAAAAAGCAATGGAAACATATGAAAAACAATACTTGAAAAACAAAAGAAGTCAGAGAATAGAAGAAATTGTTTCTGAATATTCTAAATATTTGCAAGATGATGATGAAATTCTTATGAAAAGAGCAATGAATTCTTATGTGGAAGCAATGGAAGCAGAAAAAAAAGCACAAAGAAGCACTCCTGAAATATGGGAAGTATCAGGTAAAAGATACAAGGAATTTATTTTTACTTTAAATGATTATCAAAAGAAGTATGGTGA
>JAHJTU010000023.1 GCA_018829485.1 Nanobdellota archaeon
CATCTCCTTTCCATAAACTATACAATAAGGCTTTTTGTTTTTTTGTTGAGAGATTCATAATAAAATCAGGCAATTTTTTATTAGCTGCTCCATTTCCAAATAATTTCTTAAAAAATCTTGCTAATTGTGCATTGTATAAGAATAATATTGTTGTTTTTGTTTTTGGTAACTCTTTTATTTTTACATCCAAATCAAATAAATCTTTAGATATTTTTCTAATATCTTCCACAATATCTTTTTCTTTGATATTTAATGTAAATGAGATATATGTTTTACATGGTTTATCTTGAATATTTCCTTCTGATATAAAATAACCAAATAACCTTAATAATTCCAAGTCTAAGGGAATTTTATTTGGAATCTTTTTACTTCTAAAATCCCATTTTGGTTTTGGAATGTCAATCTCTATATGCTTAATACTTTCCTCTTTTTTTAATATAGGGTATAAAATTAAATCTCCTTTTTCAAGATGGTTTGAATGATACCATGAGGGAATTAATTGTTTTTTTCCTTTATTTCTAAGAAATTTTTGCTTTTTAGGTACTTTTATTGCATAAACTAAATGTTCTGGTGTTAAATTTATTTTTCCTAATTTGTTTTTAAGTGTTATAATCTTTCCATTATGCTTTCTAGATGCTTTTTCCCTAATTTTTTCATAAGTTCCAGCATGTGTTAAAATCCTGTCATTTTCTTTTAATTTTGAGATTTCTACACTTTCCGAATTTTTATGTATTCTTTCAGTTGGAGGCAAACATATTGGATTTCCCACTTTGCCAACACCATCTGCATTTTCTATTTTACCCATATTTTTTGGATGTAAGAAATATTGCATGACTTTTTTGCTGTACATTTTTATGGTTTATTTAAATGGACTTATTTTTCTTAACTTTTCTATTATTTCCTTTAAATTACTTATCGTATATTCTATTTCTTCTTTTGTATTATACTTTCCTAAACTAAATCTTACACTTCCATGTGAATCTTCTGGCTTAAGTCCTATTGCACCCAATACATGACTTGGATGCAATGATTTTGAGGCACATGCACTTCCAGTTGAAGCTTGTATTCCTTTATTATCAAGATGAAGAATTATTGATTCACCTTCAACTTTTTTAAATGATATATTGGCTATATTGCATAACCTTCTGTTATTGTTTTCAGTTCCATTTAACCAGGTTTCTTTTATTTCAAGCGCACCTTTAATAAGCATGTCTCTTAATAATCTCATTTTCTCAATATCTTGTTCTTTTATTGATTCAATTGCTTTTGCAAATCCAACAATTCCAGGAATATTCTCAGTACTGCTTCTTAATCCAAATTCATGTCCCCCACCACTAAGTAAAGGCTCAAGTTCAATTCCATCTCTTATAAGCAAAGCACCTACACCCTTTGGACCATATATTTTATGAGAATTAATTGTCAGTAAATCAATATTTTGTTTTTGCAAGTTAATTGGTGTTTTTGTAAAACTTTGGCATGCATCTGTATGAAATAATACATTCTTGTCATGACATATTTTTCCTATTTCTTTAATATCTTGCAATGTTCCTATTTCATTATTTCCATGAACAATTGAAACAAGTAATGTGTTTTTTGTTATACTTTCATTCAAGTCTTGTAATGAGATAAAGCCTTCTTTATTTACATGTAACCAAGTTGTCTTATACCCTTGTGTTTTTAACCATCTTAAAGAATGCAGAACACAACCATGCTCTATTCTGCTACTTACAAAATTGTTTTTATTATTATCCTTATTAGCAAGTGCAATTCCTTTTATTGCAAGATTATTTGATTCTGTTCCACTTGATGTGAATATTAGATTATGATTTTTTGCATTAAGTTTCTTTTTTATGGTATCTCTTGACTGTTCTAATACTTCTCTTGCTTGTCTTCCTAATGAATGCAATGAAGATGCATTTCCATATTTTTCTGAAAAATATGGTTTCATAGCTTCAAAAACTTCCTTATCTACAGGGGTTGTTGCAGCATTATCAAGATATACTTTCATTTTATTTCTATTTCCCTAGCCTTATTTTATTTTTAAATAAATTTTGGTCTTTTGCTTAATTCTACTGGTAATGGCAATGGTAAGTATGGCATTGCATTTGTTTGTTTTTTGATTTCTCTTATTAATGCTTCTTTGCTTTTCTTAAGAATATTGTCTTTCTTTTTCCTAATTCTTACTGAGAGCCTTTTGCTTTTTATTTCTCTTTCACCTAAAACAACAACATATGGAATCCATTCTTGTTCTGCTTCCATAATCTTTTTCTGAACATGCAATGCTCTTTCATCTAAA
>JAHJTU010000024.1 GCA_018829485.1 Nanobdellota archaeon
AGTTCCACTTCCTGTTGGAACAACTAAAGATGCAACAATGTCATTAGATGCAATTATATCTTCTGCAGCAGCACCAGAACCAACAATCACAGCAACATCTGCTACTCCAGCAGATGAAACAAATGGTTGTGGGTAAGTAGCCAAATCTGCAGCAGCTGCGAATCCAAGACTGCTTCCAAGCATCAATGCACTTGCGGCAAGAGGCGCAATTTTACTAATTGCTCTCTTGAAAAATTTCATTTGTTATTTCTTTATCCTCCTTTTATCCTCTTTAATCATTCGGCTTATCACTTTGCGCGCATCAGCCTCATCGGCATTACTTATAAGCCTTATACTAATTCATTAAAATAACACTTATAAACCTTTCGTTAACACTACATACCTCGAAATTAGCCTTTTTAGAGCCTAATTCTCAAATAATCTTTAAAATCAACCCTTTTCGAAAATAAGGGGTATGAAACAACCCCTAATGTGCCTAAAAGCATAGAAAATAGGGGGTATGAAAAGCCTTATATACCTCTTTTTACTATAATAAGTATGGTAAAGAAAATTCGAATAAGAAGTAGAGGAAAAACAATCAGAATAAGGTTTAAAAGAGGTAGATTGAACTTGTTTATTGGTAGATTAAGATTTAGAAGAAAACAAGATACGCAAGATAATCAGAAGAAGCAAAAAGCACAACCAGGTAAATTAGCAGGTATTAGGAATCTTATTACTGATGAGAAAATGAGGATTTTAAATGAGATAAGAGACAAGAATCCAGAGTCTATCTATGAGCTTTCCAAGTCTTTAAAGAGAGATATAAAGTCAGTAAGAGAGGACATTAAGAGACTTATTGAAGCTGGTTTCTTGACATTAAAATACATTAGAAAGAAAGGTTCTAAGATAAAGAAAGCCAAACCAATTCTTAAGATAAACAGGTTAAATATTATAATTGAAATCTAATAAATGGATTTAAGACTATAACTAGCATAATTAGAACATAACTAGGCAGGACAATTCAATAACTTAACAGAAACACCATTAGGCAAGATAGATATAGCAGACAAGATTTGTTTTCTTGTGCAATCTCCTTTCTTGATAAGGATAAGGGGTTTATCATTAGATGATTTAGCCTCAAAAGAATAGCCGCCTTTTAGTGCTTTGTCAAGTATATTAGATATTGTTTTATTTACATATGTGCATGGCTTATCTTCTTTACATTCTGCTGGTTCAAGATTTGTCTTTCCATTATCACAATCAAGTATTAGCTCCTGTATATTCTTGTTCTCGCAACTTGTTGTAAGATAAAACATGCTACTTAACAAGTTATTTATCCTGTAATTCTCTTTTTCTATTGTTTGTGCAGGTTGTCTTAATGTTATCATAAGAAAGAATATGCCAATAATCACTAGAATAAGGATTACAAAAACAAATCCAAGTATTTCCTCTTGTGCTCTTTTCTTCATATTAATTTAATTCCATTTATTAGTATGTCTTTAACTAATGGGTCTTTTTTATTTTTGTAAAAATTAGTGCTGAAATAATGAATTTCTATTTTTCTCTTATACTTTGATTCAATCTTTTTTATTAATTTACTAATTTCTCTTTTTTCTTCTGAACTTATTTTATCTGAAATTATTGCTATGTCAATATCAGAATCTTCTTTAAATACAAGCTTGGCATAAGAACCAAAAACATAAACATTTAATTCAAATTTACTTAAAAGATAAACAAGTTCAATAACAGAAAAATATGCCTTTAATGGAATTTCTTTTAGTTCTTTGTATTGATTTGATACTAACTCTAATATACTCTTTGTATTTTTAGATTCTAAATTTAGATATAAAGCTCTTTTTTCTTTTTTTAATATATTGGAATTTAAAAGCAATTTAAGAGAATTATCTAAAGTGATATTATTTAGGGAAGTTTTTTCTTTTAGCTCTTTTCTCTGAAATTTTGATCCTGGAGAAATTGAAAAGATTGTCAAAATCTTCATTACATTCTTGTCAAATATTTGGATTATCATCTTAAAATTCAGAAGTTATAATCTCCTTTATTTTTTCAAGATATTTTAAAACAATTTCTTTATGGAAATCTATTGCTCTTCTTTTATATTCTTCATGCATAAATTTTGTGCCAGTATAATATTGGGCTTTTATTCTTTCTTTTTTTGCTTCTTCCAAATCTTGTGCAAGACTTAAGAATTCTTTATAGCCTTTTTGAATTAATTTTAAAATTTCTTTGTTTTTTATTAACTCACTTAAAACCTTAATAGTTGTAGCGTGAACCTCTGACTCAACTTTAATTCTGAATTTCTTTGCTAAAAGAAGCTTTGTTATATCATGCATTGCATAATAACCAGAAATTATACTCCATCTCGGAAAATCGTTAATATTTGATTTGCTATGCTCTAAATTATCCTTATAAGAATTTTCAAAAAAATTAACATATCTCTCAATTTCAGTTTCACTAATTTTTCTTATTTTCTTTTTCTTAAACAGGATTTCAATTTTTACCATTTTATTGGTATAAATATACGATTATTTAAATATTTTTCTATTTTTTAGGTATTTTTATTACCTTTTATATTATTATCTAATTCTTTCTTTGCTCTCATCTTTCTGGCACTCCCACTTCTAATTTTCCTATTACACATTCAAAATCAGCTTTTTTAGGTGTGCATAAAGTAACAAAAGTATCAAATACAATTCTTGTTTCTTTATTACTCTCATACAAATCCCAATATGCACAATTATGGGGATAATTTGTTAAATCATCTATTGCATTAGAACATTCTTTATCATTTCCTGCTTCAGGCACAGGATAATACTTAGTAATCTTTGCACTGCTTAATCCAGTAAATTCTTTTTCAAATTTACCCAGATCTTGTGTAAAAGCAAGTAATTTGTAAGTGTCAAGGCAATTTATCTCAGAAGCAGAACCAAATGACATGCTACATCTTAATTCAGGCATACTTGATACTTTATTAATAAGCAAAATAGCTCTTTGTTCTTCTAATTCTATAGCAGCCTTATTTAACTCTGTAATTTGAAATCTAGCATAAAAAATCATAATCATTCCAAGAAGAAACACAAATACAAGCAATACAATTATTGTTTCCATCATCTTCACTTGTGCTTTTTTCTTTGTTTTCATTCTCGTTTTTGCGAAGATTTTTTTAAAAGCTTCATTTTAATATACTTGAGTGCAAGCTAATCCTTTATTTGCTTGTTCTAATTTAACTGCAGCAGCATACAAATTTTCCATATCTTTTTCATTAGCTGCTCTTTGCATTTCATCAAGATAACTTATAATAGTGCTATATTGACATTCATCTGTTTGCAAATATCCTGCTTTTTTTTCATAAATATCAGCAACAAGTGATACTTTATTCATTAATCTTTCAAAATTACAATCATATATTTCCTTATCAGAGAATATTGCAGCTTCAATTAATGGCAATCCAATAAACTCACTAATACCTGTTTCTTCTTCTGTTCCACCATTAAAATAGATTTCACCATATGCAAATGTATCACTTACTAATCCTTGTCCATAAAAATTAACATCTTCAACTAAACCTTTAACAAATGAAATTGTTTTATAATTATTTAATCTATTACAGCAAAAAGCATCATTATAGTCACATCTTTCAATCTTAACATTCTTCAAATTCTCTTCAACATCTTCAAAAATAGCATCAACAACAAAATCACTTGAAGAATCAGAAATCAAGCAATATTCCTGTTCAGCATCAAATGCAAAAATTAAATCTCCAATTCTAAATGGTAATTCAAATGGTTTAGTAAAAACAAGAAGCTTTTTTGTTTGCAAATCAGAAGAGTAAACAAGATTCTCTATTTTTCTTCCACTTGCTTTTCCAGAATAAATTCTTTCTTCACCATTCACACATTTAAAATCTATTTGTACTTCAGACTTAAAATCAAATTCTTTTCCATAACCTTCTGCAACAGCACCAATTGTTGTAAAAGGATTAAAAAGCAAATCAACATATTCTTGTGTTAATACATCTTGCTTTTGCTCTTCTACATTAGTAATTCTCTGCAAAAAGAAAACTGCAAAAACAATAATAACAGCACCAACAATAAGAATAAGAACCCAATTCAGAAACATCTCTCCTTTCTTATTGTATTTCATTTTCTCTCTTTTTATTTTTTAATAAAAACAGAATCTCCTTTATTTTGCAGAATTATTTCTATTTTTCCTTGAGTTTGGAAACATAATGGATTAGTTTCAAAATATACTGGTATTCCTAAACTTCTGTTAATATTATGTTCTTGAGCAACACTTATTTTTGTTAATGTTTTTCTTGGGTATAGGAAAAAGTTGTCATTGTTATCATATCTTTTTATTTCATTCCATTCATTATTATACTGTGCCTCTGTTTTTGTATTTCTTGGATTAGCAAAACAAATACTTTCTATTTTTGAGCATGAACCAGGAATACTTCCTTTGAAAATCATTTGACTGTCTTTAGATGCATAATACATTTTTTCAATATCCCCTCTTAAATCTTGGATAAATAAGTTAACTGATACTTGATCATTTCTGCATGAAAGACTTTTTATTGCCATAACAGCAACAATAACAATAACAGCTGCAATGATTATACCAATTATAAAAACAAAAGGCAAACCCATCATATGCTGTGCTTTCTTTCTCATTCTTTTGAGTGTCCTTCTTTTTAAATCATAAGAATTAGAGATTTAAAAATTCTTTGCAATACAAATCAGAGAATTAAGAAACAGGTGAAGGTTCTATTGCTCTTGATATCTCATTACCATAAATATCTTGGCATTTTACATAAACTGCTTTATATTCTGGGATTGTGACTGAATGTTCTATTGAATTTTCACCAAATAATTCTGCAGTTTCATCTGTGAATGCAAATGTACTTTTGCTGCTGTATTTGCATGTTGTAGTTTCATCTGTTACAATTACAAGATTTCCTGATGAAGTATAAACTCTTGTTATTATTGGTATTGTTGTATCTACATTAACCACAATTGCTGTTTGTTTTTTTGCTGAATTACCCTGAGGATCTTGGCATCTTACATAAATTGTTTTACTTTCTTTCAAGTTTACTTTTGTTGTATGTGATGTGCTTCCTGTTGTTGTAAATATTTTTTCATTTGTTCCACCAGTAAGACTATACATGCAAATTGCAGTTCCATCATTTGAACCTTCTGCTGTTGTAACTTGTAATTCAATATCAATTCCATTCTTGCCTGTTGTAAATGTTGTATTAACTGGTAATACAGATGTAATCACAAGTTCTTTTCCAACATTTAAAGTATAAACATAACTTTGAGTATTTACATTTCTTTCACTTTCAGGGAATAATGGTTTATCTTTGCATCTGAAATAATACTTATTCTCTTTGTTTTCTATAAATCCTGAAAGTGTTGTTGTGCATAGCCATTCTCCATTTTGCATTTGCTCTGGCTGTATTGCACATTTAAATTGATTAATCATATCTTCATAACTTGTATCTTGTGTGCTCCATCTACATTCTGCTGGCTCATTTACAAATGCTTTTACTTGTTGATTAATTTGTGTTGCTGGAACAAAACTTCCTGATACTGGCTCTACTCTATTTATTCTTGCAGGTGTTAAATCAGGTCCAGTATCAACACAAAAGTCTAAAACAAAATCAGTTACTGCAGTATTTCCAATAACATCTCTACATCTTATATAATACTTGTAAGCTCTTCCTGGTTCAACTGTAATATTTGCTTCTGTAATTCCTCCTGTTAATATATTACTTTTATGATTAAGTTTGAATAATCCTGAACCAAATATAGCTAACATATCTTCATAATTGTTAGATTGAATATCATAATTACATTTTGCAGCTTCGCTTGTTGTTAATGTTAAATCAAAACTCTGGAATGCATCCAAACAACTTCCATCTGCTTTTGTTATTTTAGCATTTCTTCCTTCTACAAATTGAGAAACTTCATATTTTGAAACACTTACATTAGCAATATATGGCTTTGTAACATCATTTGATTCAACTGAAACACATGCATCATCTATATATTCACATGTTGTTCCTAAGCTTAAACATCTATATTCTGAGCATGGTCTTAAATCATCTTGATTACATAATTCACAGTTACTTCCACCTTGCGGAGGTAATGTGGGCATGCACCTGAATTCAATTGTTTTTATTTCTTTAACTTTTTTCTTTGTAAGGAAATTAAGTAATAATACAACAACAGTAGCAATTCCAGCTCCAACTGCACCTGCAATAAATCCACCAACACCAATAATTAAAGCATCTCTATCTTTTGCTCCAAAAACTTTTGCAAGCATCATAAAAGTTGTAGCTGATAAGAACCTATCTTGTAATGTTTCAGGTTCAATAATTGGCTTTAATGCATCTTTTATTCTTGATATTGTTCCACCTTGACCACCTGCTCCTGCTTCAAATGGTTTTAAGTCTTGTACATTAACATCAGTTTGCACTAACTTTCCCCCACTTTCAATATAAAAAGCTCCACTGCCACCAACTTCACCAATATACTTATATTTATTTCCACTTGAATCTACCCATTCACTAATTTCTAAGTTTCCCATAACATTTCCTAATTCATCTTTAGATGTTGCAGGAATAAGATTTTCTGCAGCTTTCCCAGCCTCACTAATAAGCTTCATAGAACCAACATTAAACAAAGTTGCAGTAAAAGCATTACCAGCAGTGTCAAAAAAGTCTGTTCCTGTTGAAGGAGCATATGTATTACCTTGTTTATCAACTGCTGCTCTTTTTACTACTTTTCCTTCTTTTTTGTAAGTAATAAATTCTTTAACATCAACATATTCATCTCCGACTTTTATTTTCCAATACATCTCTGGGTTTGTCTCTTTTGTTTTTTTATCAATACTATCATATTCTGTATAAGTAGTATAATCTGGTCCAGGACCACCAAATTCTGTATCAGAAATAAATCCATTAATCTCTTTCAAAATATTTCCAAGAATGCTTACAGCACCTCCTCCGAAGAATGTGGATTTTTTTAATGGAAGAATTTCCATTTGTAAACTATTAAGATATGCACTGTTCAATTTTATATTCAGTGCAGTTTTTCTCCAATCTTCTACACTTTGCTCATCATCAATTTGATCTCCTTTGAAAATAGAATAACCATCTTGTGTAGGCTCATTCATAAGATTAACACTTGCACCACAATCACCAATTGCCATGCATCTATCATTCATTGCATTCTGCCATTCAGATGTTAAACATTCTGGATTATCTTCTTCTGTTCCCCCCAAAATTGCTTTTTTCTTTACATAAGTACAAGTAAAACTTGCTTGATTACATAGTGCAGTTTCTGTTGTTGCAGCATTTTCTTCTGCTTGCTCTTCTGTTGCATTTCTAGAAATCAAACTTGCTAAATTAAATCCAGGAGGTGTTTTTGGCAAGCACAAAAATCCTTGAAGTCCATATTCTTCACCCTCTTTTACATCTTCTTCATCTATAATCTTAAATCCTTCATATGCAGTAGTTCCTTTTTTTGGTTGATACCAGAAACAACTTTGTGTGCTTGTGCCTTCACAATCTTCTTTTGTTTCTTGTGTTAAACATGTTTTCCAATTATTAGGTTGGCATGCAGCTTCAGTAATTCCACCATACAATGTTGTTTCCACTTCTCTGCAAACCTCTTGTCTTTCATCTGCACAAGGAGTAACTATTTGTTCTCCATTAATACATGTCAATTTCCAAAATCTTCCACCCAATGGAGCTTTCCCATTTATACCAGTATAATCTCTAACACACCATTCTTCACCATGTTGTCTTGTTCCTCTTACTCCATTATTTTCTAAAGTATTAGTACAATCAGCTATTCCAACTTCTTCTGTTCCTCCAGCTGTTCCTGTAATTTCAGTAGATTCAGGTTGTGCAGCTGAACAAGATAATTCACTTTCAATTCCTTCAACAGAACTTATTTGCTCTTCAGGAATTCCATATTGTACTGCTAATTGTCTTGCTCTCTCACTTGTTGTAAAAACATATTGATTTCCAATTATATAACATGCTTTTTGTGCTGATTCAATTTCTGGACATGGAGTTGTTTCAAAACTACCATCACATGAAAATTTTGGAACATTATCATTACAAACACCATTTTTAGTGCAACTTCCAAAAACACAAGAATCTAAAACATTATCTTCACATCTTCCAAGAGCATATGCTGAATTTCTATCCCATAATTCTAAATTAGATGTTGTCTGGCAAGTAGCTCCACTATCAAATTTTTGAATACAATAAACTTGGCTTGTTGTTTCTTCCTGAGCTTCTGCTGTTGAAATAGATAAAGGAACAATAATTGATAATGATACCATTAAGATAATCTGGAATAATGCAATTCCCTTCACATTCTCTTTTTTATTTTTCATTTTTTAATTAGCTGAAAAACTCATCCACACAACTTCTTGTAGCAAATCTAAATTCTTCCTGTCCTTTTTTTAATGAATAAATTCTTGCAAAATAAATATTTCTTGCATTTCCTTCTTCAGACACTAAAATACCTCTTGTCATAGCTATACTTAATTTATCAACATTAGAAAATTCTGTATCACAGTTTGCTTTTTCATTTACTATATTATTTGTAACTTCAACAAAATCCCATAAATTTGAATTAATAGGAACATCAAACTTTTCAAAACTTGATTTATCATCTCCTTTTGCAAATTCAATTGCTTGTATGTATGAAACATCAACTCTTCCATCTTTTATTTCAACTTCTGCATTTGGTTCTTCTGATGAAGTAACTGCAAAACCATTTTTCTCAGCAGATGTTATTATTTTATTAATACAGCTTGGTGTTCTAGTTTCAATCACACTTCCAAGTTTTTCTTCTAATTGAGTTTCATCATGCCAAATTACTTCTTTTTGATTAACACATACTCCTGGAACTCCAGTATAGCAAAGATATGTGTATGAATCATCTTTAAATGTAACAGAATTAAGTTCATTCTCAGTATCACCGCCAGCAAGACTTAATATTGTAATAGCATTCCTTGCATTAACCCTTACACATTCTTTAATGCTATTTTCAAATTGCAATGAACTGCTTGCAATTCCTGCTTGTGGTAATGGAATTAACTGATTTCTTACGAGAAATACTACAACAACAAGTGCAATAATAAGTATTGCAATTACTATAAATATAGTTATTTGTCCTCTTTTCTGAACCATTCTTTTCCTATAAAATCTAATAAATTCTATATTTAAATAACTTATGATAATACTGCAATATAACCTAATTAGTCTGTCTCACTTCTTGGAGCAAGTATAAAGCTTAATTCTGCTTTTTCTGGTGTTGTGTAATGCAATTTCAAAGGATAGTCATTAGAAAACTTTACTTTAACTTCATCTGCAATTTTAGCTGCTTTAACCATCTTCTGCAAATAATCAATCCCATATCTTGAATTAATGTTTTCAGGATAAATTTCATGTAATAATTTAACAGATGCAGAATGTAATGAACTTCTTGCATCTAAAATAAATCCTTTTTCACTTAATTTAAATAAAATACTATCAGCAACAACACCGCAATCTTCTACTGCTTCCTGGAATTTGCTTGCATCAAGTTTCAAATTAGCAGAGAATTTTAATTCAGGC
>JAHJTU010000025.1 GCA_018829485.1 Nanobdellota archaeon
ATATTGTCTTTCTTTTTCCTAATTCTTACTGAGAGCCTTTTGCTTTTTATTTCTCTTTCACCTAAAACAACAACATATGGAATCCATTCTTGTTCTGCTTCCATAATCTTTTTCTGAACATGCAATGCTCTTTCATCTAAATCAGTTCTAATACCTTCTTTATTAAATTCATCAACTATTTTTCTAGCCTCTTTTGTAAATTTCTCACTTACAGGAATTATTCTTACTTGTGTTGGTGCAAGCCATAAAGGTAAAGATGGAATATTATTTTTTACTTTTTCATTATGTGCCTTTTCTAATAAAGCAAAAATAACTCTTTCAATAGCTCCACTTGGTGATAAATGTAAAATAATTGGGTGCTTCATTGTGTTATCTTTATCAACATACATAATTCCATAATTTTTTGCATTTCCAATATCAATTTGATCAGTTGCAAGTGCAGCTGCTTTATTTAATGAATCCACAAAATTAAATTCATATTTCATTATAAAATAAAATTCTTGTGTTGGCCACATTTCTAATAAAACTGGCTTACCCCATTTTTTGACTAGTTTGTTTACAAAATCTTTGTTTTTATTATAGAAGTCTTTTGTTACTCTTATTCCTAAATTCAAATCATCTTTACTTAATCCACATCCTAATTGGACTTTTGCTGCTAAGTCAAATCTTTTTAGTAATTCTTGCTTAGCTTGCTCCATATCAGCGCAAAATGCATGACAATCAGGCATTGTAAATGTTCTTAATCTCCTTAATCCAGAGAGTTCTCCTCTTTGTTCAACTCTGAAGCTGTATTTTGTTAATTCATAAATTGCTAATGGCAAACTTTTATAACTAATATTTGCATCTTTTGCCATTAAGAATTGCCCAAAGCATGCTGAAAATCTGAGAAATACTTTCTTGTTAGGAGTTTTAATTGAATATTGTCTTGCTGGGAATTTATTCAAGTATGCTTTTAATGCAGGATGTTCATAATCATACATAATTGGTGTTTCAACTTCTAATGCTCCATACTCTCTGACTTTTTCATTTACATATTGTTCAAGCAGTGCTTTAATGAGTCTTCCTTTAGGATAATATCTGAAATTTCCAGGATCAGATGCTTTTTCATAATCAACAAGATTTAATGCCCTCATTAATTTAACATGTGCTGGCTCTCCTTGCTCTGTTCTGACTTTATGTATTTCATATTTTGTGAATTTTTCCAAGTTTTCTTCTTTTTCAAAATTAAATCCTGTTATTCTGTCATTCTTAACTTCTATTTTATTTAATTTTCCCGATGGTGTTAGTATGAACCAATCTGACTTTAGCTTTTTCTCTGCTTTTATTGCCTTGCTTTCATCCACTTCTTCTTTTATATCTGCTTGCTGTCCTTTGTCTGTTGTTCCCACATTTATCTCTCTGCTTAATTCTGATAATGGATGTCCTTTAACATGAATAGAGAATTCCTTATACCATCCAAATGGTGCTGATGTTACTTTGTAATCTTTGCTAAGAATCTTTTTTGTTTCTTTTAATATTTGCATTGCTGTGCTTGGTTGAGATAAATGTGAAGATAAATGAGCATAAGGATATAGAACAAGTGTTTTTGTATTTACTTTTTTAGCAACATCTTTGATATTCTCAATATATTGCTCTACTATGCTTGGATTTATTTCATCCTGCTTTTCAACTGCTGTAAAGCATACTAGGCATTCTTTTACAAGTATTTCTTTTTTATCTGATTCTTCTGCATTTGATATGGCTTTTTTTACTGCTTTGAATCTTATATCATCACAGTGCAAAAATAAGACTTTCATATTCTCTCTTAGCAAAGGAATTTTATAAATTTAACCTCTTGGCTTAGATATGGGGTAAAATATATGTTAGAATAGCTAAAATTATTTAAATTCTATGAACATGGTTTTTGTATGGCTAAGACTTTGGATGAGTTATTAAATGGTATTGATGAAGCAAAAGAAAAAGAAAGAGTATTATCTGAGCAGAGAGTAAAGGATTTTAAGGAAGCTCAAGAAAGGATTAAGAAAGGGGAATCAACTGGTAACATTATTACTGACTTTTCTATTAATTATTCTTGTATTGGTGCTGATTATAAGAAAATTAGTGAAAATCTTAATAAGTTAAATAAGAAACTTGAGGAAAATGCTGGAAGAGAGGTTTTATTTGATTTAAGTAAAACAGAGAAAAAAATTGAACAAGGATTTTCTCGTCCTATTGTCTCAACTGAAAGAGAAGTTAAGTCTGAGAGTCATATTTATAGATTGGGTATTATTCAAGAGCCAGGATTGTTATTTGATTTTACTATTGATCATATTAAAGATATCTCTTCTAGTGCATTAGATACTTATTCTATGCTTCCAAGAGAATGCAGTAAGTCAGCTGTTATGATTAATGTTAAGAACCAAATTGTAAGTACTGATTTAAAAGAATGGAATAAAATTAAAGGTGGCATTAGTGTTCCATTAGATTTATTTGTTGTATCTGAATTAAATCTTGAACCAATTCATAAATTATCGCGGTTTTTTTTAATTGGTCCTACATTTGAAACAAATCTTTATATTGGAGATGAAGTTCATGATAGGATTATTTCTTATATTGATAGTTTAAAAGTAGAAAGAGTTGGTTTTAGAGAATTTTTCACTCCAAATAAAAAAGAGATTATTTTTGGATATGTTAAGGGATTAGAAATGATTGGCTCAAAAATTCCAGAGACATTAAGAAAAGAATATAATCAAATACTAGAAAAGAAACAAGAAAGAGAGAATCAACAATTAGATGCAAGGAAAAGGAATTTAATTTCAAGATTAGAGGGGGCTGTTCTAAATTCTAAAACAAGCAACATTGCTAATAAAATGGATGAAGAAGGTATTATTAAGAAAACATTGAAAGAAGCAATAAGTATGGGGTTGTATAATGATGATTCTGTTATTAAAAGTGAATCTGGACTTAAAGTAAATGTTAGAGAATATGTAAGAGAATTATGTGAAAAATACAGAATAGAAATCCCTGTTGAAAAGGCTTCTTGATTTTATTTTTTATTTTTCAATATAGCAAGTAATTCACATGTTTTACAAGTGTCTTTGCTTGATGGCTCTTTGCACTTTTTGCATTTTTTGAGTGTTTTTTTGTCTTTGTACTTCTTTTTTAATAATGGTAGAAATTCAAGGAAGCTTTTTACAATTGAGTTTTTAATTCCAGGATTTTTTGCCTCAAACTTGTTAAGAAAATCTCTTATTGTAAATCTATAACTTTCTTGATATGGACATTCTGTGTAATGTGGAACTATGTTATGTATGAATGAGTAAATCATATTCTCTTTTTCTGTACATAAATATAATGGTTTAATTCTTTGTGCGAATGATTCATCTTCTGATGTTCCTGTTTTTGGTCCTAAGTTTGCACTTAATGCAACATTTCCTTTAAATTGATTCATTATTATTGTTTGTGCTTCATCATCTAAATTATGTCCTGTTGCAAGCTTTGTAAATTTCAATTTTCTTGCATACTTGTTTATTAAATATCTTCTAAGAATACCACATATGTAACAAGAATTAAGCTTTATTTTCTTTTTTCTTGCTTTTATAAGAATTTCATCTAGTGAAAATCCAAATTCCTTTTTAAAAGAAAAGACATGTAGTTTGATTTTGTTCTTTTTACAAAACTTTTTGAGATCTGATAATGATTTATCCCTATAACCCTTAATTCCTTCATCTATTGCTAATGCTTCTACTTTACAGAATCTCCTTTCTTTGCAAAATTTCTTTAGTATATACAATAATGTTGTGCTATCTTTTCCACCTGATGCAGCAACTGCTATTTTATCTCCTTTTTCTAAGAGAGAGTATTTAGCTATTGTTCTAAATACTTTCTTCTCATAGTATCTTGTAAAGTGGCTATTGCATAATTTTTTACCATTATCTAAAATATACACTGGATTTGATTCACATTTCTTACACATCTTGATAAATAAGATTATGATTTTTTAAAACCTTTCTTTAACAACCAAAACATTTAAATAGTGTTATGAATATATATTCATAACTAAATAAGAAATAAAATTATATTAGGAGGTGATAAAAATGCCTAATAGAGATAAAACAGGTCCTGCTGGACAAGGTACAATGACTGGTAGAGGTTTAGGTCCTTGCGCATATGGTAAAGGCTATGGAAGAGGATATGGTAGAACTGGATTTGGCTCAAGATTTTGTCCATGTCCATTAGTAGAGAGAACATTAACAAAGGATGAAGAAAAGAAAATACTTGAAACAGAGTTAAAAGAAATGGAATTTGAGAAGCAAGAAATAGAGAAAAGATTAAAAGAATTGAAAGATAAGAAATAATAAGATAGATTAAAATGTCACGCCCAAGATTATGCAGGAGATGTTTTTGCAAACCATGTGCAACTTACTTTAAACCAAGAGGAATTCCTTTAAGACATTTGAAAGAAGTTGTACTTGCATTAGATGAATTTGAAGCAATAAACTTAAAAGATTTACAAGGATTTGAACAAGAACAAGCTGCAAAAAAGATGAAAATCTCTCAGCCAACATTTAATCGTTTAATTAGAGAAGCAAGAAAGAAGATAGCTGATGCAATTGTTAATGGAAAAGCATTAAAAATAGAAGGTGGAAATTACACTTTTTCTAACCGCCAGAGATAACAGATAAAAATTTGATTGTGTCTTTTGGTTTTATTTTTTCTTTTTCTGTTATTATTTCATTATTTCTTACAACAATAACTTCACTTGCATTTATTTCAAGTATTTTCATTAGTTCTCTAATTGTTGAATTCTCATTAATTGAAACATTTTTTTCTTTATTTTGTTTTTCAAGAAATACTTTTATTTGCATTTTATCTTTTTCTTACTCTTACTATTCTGATTTCTGTTGAAACTTTGCTTTTATTTATTTTTCCTTTTTGTTTTTCCATGTTTTTGTTTTTATTATTAAAATGCCAAAAGCAAGAGTAAAGCAAAAAGCCTACAAGAATAATTCCCATTCCTAAAAGAACTACTATCATTTTTAGGTGAACTAATAAAATAGCAGTTGTAATTATTCCAAGTAATGCAAGAATTGGGAATTTTCCTATATTCAGGGGCATCTTAAATCCTCTTTCTGTATCAGGTTCTTTATATCTTAACCAAATAAGAGCAGCATTAACTGCAATAAATACAGTAAATATTGTAAAATTTGTTATTTCAGCAACTATTCCTATATCTCCTATTAAGGCAAAGATTATAGCAAGAATAGTTGTTGCTAAAATAGCTATGTGGGGGGTTCTTCTGGTTGGATGAATGTTTCCAAAAGCTTTTATGAATCCTTCTTTACCCATTCCATAAAGCATTCTAGAAGTAACAATTAAGCTTATTAATACAGTATTTCCTGTAGCAAATAAAGCAATTACAGCAATCAAAATAAAAGCATAACTTCCAAATACAACAGCAGCAACATCAGCTAATGGTGCTGTTGATGCAGCTAAAACTTGCCAATCAAGAATACTTACAACAGATACTGCAATAAGAATATAAAGAATTGTTGAAATTATAATAGAAAGAACTAATGCACGTGGAATGATTTTGCTGGCATTTTTTGTTTCTTCACTAAACTTAACAATACTATCAAAACCAATATATGCAAAAAAGATGAGTGCAGCTGCAGAAAGAACCCCTGTAAAGCCATGCGGCATTTCAAGATAATCTACTCTTCCAAAATATTTTACTGCAATTGCTATTATAAACAACAAACCAAAAACTTCTATTATTGTGAAAAGAACATTAACATAAGAAGATTGTTTAATTCCATAGAAATTTAAAAGTGAAAATAAGATAATGATTACAATTGCAATCAAAATAAGATTTCCAAAATTAAATAAGGCTGTAAAATAACCTGAAAATCCTAATGCAACAGCAGCTGCAGAAACAATTCCTGCAAGAACAACTAAATATCCTATAACAAATGCTAATCTTTTTCCAAATGCATGTTCTGTATAAAGATATTCACCAGCATCTTTTGGAAACATGCTGCTTAACTCAGCATAGCTTAATCCTGTGAAAGCTGCTACTAATGCTGCAAAAAAGAATGAAAGCCAAATACTATTACCTGATGCTCCAGCTGCAACACCAATCAAAGCATAAACTCCTGCTCCAAGAATAATTCCAACACCAGCACAAGTAGCTTGGAATAAAGTAAGATCTCTACGTAATGTTAAAGATTTCTTTTCTATGAATTTCTTATGATGGTGATTCGGATGTATTGATTTTGGTATTGTCATTCTTTCTCTTTTGATGAACCTTTTTCCCATGAAAATCAGAGATTTTCTTGGCGCCAGAAATCTTTGATTTCTGTGCGTAAAAGGTTCCCTCTTTTTCTTGCATTCTAATGTGGTTTTTCGCTTTTAAATTTATCCTGTTAATTCTTGAACTTCTTTTTTTCCTTTTTCTAATTCTTGCACTTGTTCTTTGTCAAGCTGCAATAATAGTGCTTGGAATTCTCCAACATGTGTTTTCTCTTCTTTGGCAATATCTACAAGTATTTTCTTTATTTTCTTGTTTTCTGTTATTGCTGCTAATTGCTCATAAAGATTTACTGCATCTAATTCGGCAATCATCCCAACTCTAAGAATTTCCTTATCAATATCCTCTTTTTTAACTTTGCTTAATTCTATTGGTATTTTTGATAACATTTTTCTTTTTCAAGAAGTATGAAGAACTAATGTTTTTTAAATATATCCAAAGAAGATAGCAATTAACATTCCAATACCTAATGCAAGTATAATTAATCCAGCAATTAAATGCAAGACTTTAACTTTCTTGTTTTTCCATTCTTCTGCTTTTTCTACTGTTGTAAATCCATAATAAACAGCTAATGTGATTATTATCATTGGTAATATGAATATTAGATTGTAAAGTAAAAGCATTGTTATTGCATAATTCTTTGTTGCTAATTTTGCAAGCAATCCAAGAATAACAATATATGGTCCTGATGTACATGGAAGCAAGAATAGACTAACAACAAAACCAATAAAGAATGCTCCCGGAATTGAAACTACTCCCCTAAGCAAGGATTTAAGTTTTGGTCTCCATGCTCTTGGTACTTCTGTAATAAAAAACTTGCCATACCAAAAATAATCTTTGATATTAAATAAACCAACAAGAATTGCAATTATAGATACAATTAAGAATATTATGTGTGTTAATCCTGAAATTGAAATTGCTGCATATAATCCTAAACCCATTAAGAAGTATGATATGAAAATTGCTAATGAAAATGCCAAACCAGCATAAAGAACTTTTCTTCTATTTCCTGCAGCAAGAATTGTTGTTAGTAAGATAATTAGAACTGCAAATGCACAAGGATTAATTGCATCAACTACAGCAGCAAGAATAACAGCACCAAGAGTTAATTGTTGTTTTGTTTGTGTTGTTTTTGGGTTTTCTGTTGGAGAGCTTTCCCCAAGAATTTCTAATGTTTCTCCTGGAATCTTATTTAATGGTGATTCACATTCTTCTTGCAAGCATCTTTGAATTTCTTCTTCTATTTGCTTGCCTATTGAAGGGCTATAACCAATAATTACTTTATCATCAATAAAAATAGTTGGAACTCCCTGTACTTCTTGATCATATGCTTTTGCCATTTCCTGCAAAAGTTCTCTTCCTTTCTCATCAAAATAAACCTCTTTCTTTATTCTTGTTAAAGTTGGATACTTATCTTCGATAGTATCAAAAAAAACATCTAGCTGAGCACAATGCAGACATCCTTGTCCATAAAATTCATACAAAATTACTTCATTTCCATCATAAACAGTAGCACTTGTCGGATTTTTATTTACAAAAAACATTATTGAAGCTGCAACTATGATTAAAAATACAAGAGCAATTAAAATCTTGTTTTTCATTTTATAATCTTGCCTTCTTAGTTTTTAAATTTAGTGTTAGAATGGATATTTGTTTTATATCTTTTCATTAATAGTGAATTTGAAACAACAGTAACAGAACTAAATGCCATAGC
>JAHJTU010000006.1 GCA_018829485.1 Nanobdellota archaeon
ACAATCATTTTTATTATAAGCTTTGAAATAGACAGAATCAAAACACCCATCAAAAATTAAGTCATCACTTTGAGCCATACTCTGGGCACTTCCACAAGCATGGTTTTCGCATACAATTGAGCCATTGGTTTTGTTAAGTTTGTAAATTCCATTTTGCACTCCACTGTTATAAACATTAATGTAAATATAATTCCCTTGATTATCAATTAAAGGTGTTCCATCTGAATCACCTATATTTGTATTCCATATTAAAGCACCAGTAGTAGCATTAAAAGCAGTAATGTTCTCACTTCCCTCATAACCTGCTGAGGCTTTCCCAACAACATATCCTATTCCATTCTCTATAACAACACTTCCGAATTCATCATAAGTTCCTGTATATCTTGCTTTCCATACTAGTTCATGATCATAAACAGTTCCAGTAAAGTTTAAATCTACTGGTACAAATCCAATAGAAGTAACATAATCAGAAAAAGCAAAAGGAATTAAAAATAAAAGAAAAAAGATAGCAAAAACTAGAATGCCTCCGCGAATGTAAGATAAAGATGATTTATAACCTCTTTTTTTGATTTGCATAATATGATAATTAGATAAACTAATATCTCTTTTAGGGTTTTTATATTTTTTCTTATTAAAATATCAAAATCATTTCTTCTTTTCAGATTTAACTTCTTTTGATTCTTTTACTTCTTCTGCTTTTGCTTCGCTTTTACTTGAGAACTCAGTATAATGGCATTTACCACAATGTATTCTATCTTTTGAAATAGCAAGTATAACACCCTCTCCACATCTTGGACAGAATTTTGGCTTAATTAATTTGCCAGACTCTATTCTATACTTGGCATACTTTTTACTTCCTTTTTTCTTAGGTTTCTTTTTCTTTGGCATCTTATTATTGTTCTCCTTCTACAGCTACTTTCTTTTCTTTCTTAAATTCTAATTTTTGTAATGTTTCCTTGTTTGTATAAACATGTGCCCTAATATTAAATTCCTGAGCACCATAAAAAGAATAAACATGAGTAATAACAACAAGCTCTTCTTTGATTTTTAATTCAGATGCAAGCAATTTCTTAGCTTCATTATTTGTTGGAGTTCTATTTGATTTTACTAATACAGAAACATCTTCTCTATCAAGAATAGGATTTTTATTTCTTTCAATATTTTCAAGAATTCCTTCAAACTTTTGTTCTTTTTCTGGTTGTGTTTTCTCTTCTTGTACTTCTTGTTTTTGTTGTGGTTTTTCTTGCTCTTGCTGTTCTTCTGCTGTTTCTTCCTGTTCTTGCATATTAGTTTCTTGTTTTTGTGTTTTTGTTTCTTCTGCCATTTTAATTATCCAACTTTAACTGCAAATTCCCCTTTGCCTTTTATTTTTAATTTTTTGGCAATTTCACTTTTCTCTTCATCTAAAACAATAACTCTTCCTTTCCAGTTCTCACTGAATTGATTGCTATTACAATTAGGGCAATTCCCACTACCCTCAACTATACTTCTACATTTCTTGCACGCTTTTCTTATCATTTTTATACTCTATTATTTCTCCTTGTTTTTCTTCTTGTATTGTATCTTCATGTATTATATTACCATAAAATTTATCATACAAATGTTCTTGCTCTTTCTCTGTTACTTCTTGTGCTTCTTGTTCAGATGCTTTTTTTCTTCTTACAAAGTCTTCTAATAAACTTATATTATTATTCTCAGGAAACATTTTCATTTTTTCTTTCCTTTTCCTTTTGCTTCTTTACTTTCTTTAACAGATTTTGCTGCTTTTACCTCTTCTGCAACTTGTTTTCTTTTATCTTGTTCAATCCATTCTATTTTTCCTAATCCTGGTTGTCTCATTGTTAATCCAATTTTTGGATCACTTGGATCTTTGAAACTTACTGCAATTATTCTTGCCATGCACAAGTCATTTGCTTTAAGACTTCTTTTAGTGTTTTTACCCATAAGAACATTGGTTTTGCTGAAATTTACATAATCATCCATTGTCTGACTAATATGAATCATTCCTTCTATTGGACCCAAATTAAGAAATGCTCCAAAACTTGTAATTTGACTTACAGTTCCATAAACAAGTTCCTGCAATTCTGGCTTGAAAACAACCAGCTCAAAAGTTGTATCATAATAAGCAGCACCATCTCCGGGAATAATAATACCCTCACCAATCTCATTAATTTCCTTTACTGAAATAACAATTCCAACTTCTGGAGAAATGTGATTTGTATACTTATCTTTCAATTCTGTGATAATTGCTTCTTTCACATCTAAACCAAATAAATGTGGCGCTACTCTAACATACTCCTTGATTTCAACAACGTAAAACATTTTTAAATAAGATTTAAATATTTTTTTTGCCTTATTAATAAGAGTTTACCTTTTCTATCATTTTTAAATCTTTTTCTTAGCTCTTTATCCATTGTTGCAAGCACATTCGCTTTAAGTTTAAGAATTGCCTCATCAGCATTTTTTGCATCTATTTTCTTTATCTCAAAATTCTTTATTATTTGCAAGGCAAGCGAAGCTGCTTCTCTGTCTTTGCTCTTAATTGCATTCTTGCTTAACTCATTTAATTCATTTACAACTTGTTTAGGTAATACAATTTTATACTTAAAATCACAAATTCTGTCTATTTCTGTTTCAAAATCTACCTTGTATTTTGCACAATAAATTAAAAAATTGGTATCTAAAACTATTAAGTTCATATTTAATTATCGCAAATTTGATTTAAAAATATTTTTAAATCAGTAAAACACAAGAACATCATGGGATCGTAGTTCAATGGATCAGAATATTGGTCTCCAGAACCGAAGATGAGGGTTCGATTCCCTCCGGTCCCATTTAATTAAAAAAGTTTAAATAAGCGCATTTCATTATAAGAACATGTCAAAAAGAGGTAAAATAGAGGATAAAATATCTGGAATTTCAGTTCCCAAAGGTTATGAAAAAACAATAAGACTTCTTTTAGAAAATAACATTAATTTGCAGAAAAAGATTGTTGATTTAACAATAAGCACAGATGAATTAAATAAAAAAATGAGCAGATTGCTTAGTTTAATTGAAAAAGCAAGTGAATCATTTTCAGAAGGTGCTCCAGAATCAGAATTAGGAACAGCAACAGTAGTGAATAGAATGGAAGAACTCATAAGACAGAATAAGACTATTGCAAGAGGTTTAATTTTACTTGAAAAATATGTAAGAGATAATGTGGATAAAAAAGAAGGTGAGTTTAAACCTTTGCCAGAATATAAGTTTTAATTAAAATGAAATTTCTAAATTCTTTTGCAAAAGCATTAATTATAGCAAGAGCAAAAGAAAAAAGAGTTGCACATGCCATGCATACTATTGAAAGGCTTCATAAATCACAATTGCCTTTAATGCCAAGGCAAATTCAAAGAATACCTGCACCAAGAGCATTGCCAACAAGATTTCCTAGACCAATACAAAATCAGCAGCAAATGCAAGAAAGACAACAAAAAATGCAAGAACAAAGGCAGGAACATGAAATACAATTAAAGCAAATTCAAATGCCACAAATGCCAAGGCAAGAGCAATCAAGACAGCAAATAATACAACAATCAAGACAAGAAATACCAAAAATAACAAATATTTCTGACGAATATGTAAGAATTCAACTTCCTGAAAAATCAACTGCAATATCTCAAGAAATGCTAAAACAGCCAATGCTGGAAAGACAAGAACAGCAAACACCAGCACAGACAATGCAACA
>JAHJTU010000026.1 GCA_018829485.1 Nanobdellota archaeon
AGATAAAGAAAATAGTCTATTCTAATTAACTATTGAAAAATGGCTAAAGATAAACCAAATTTTAATATTGTCTTTATTGGACATGTAGATCATGGTAAAAGCACAGCTGTTGGTAGACTTCTCTATGATTCTGGGAAATTGCAAGAAACAGAATTAAAGAAAGCAAAAGATATTGCTGAAAAACTTGGAAAGAAAGGTTTTGAATTTGCTTTTATTATGGATCATTTGAAAGAAGAAAGAGAAAGAGGAGTTACAATTGACTTAGCTTATAAGAAATTCCCAACTCAGAAGTTTAATGTTACAATTATTGATGCACCAGGACACAGGGATTTTGTCAAAAACATGATTACTGGTACAAGTCAAGCTGATGCAGCTATCTTAGTTGTTGCAGCTTCTGAAGGTGTTATGGCTCAAACAAAAGAGCATGCATGGCTTTGCAGAACAATGGGTGTTGGACAAGTAGCAGTTCTTGTAAATAAGATGGATGTTGTTAATTTTGAAGAAGCAAAATACAATAAAGTTAAGGAAGAAGTTTCTATAATTTTAAAGCAAGCTGGATTTAAAGTTGAAAATATACATTTCATTCCAGCAAGTGCATATCAAGGAGATAATATTGCAAAAAAAAGTGCAAAAACACCATGGTACAAAGGACCTACATTAATGGAAGTTTTTGACTTATTTGAAGTTCCAAAACCACCAACAAACTTACCATTAAGAATGCCAATTCAGGATGTTTATGATATTACAGGTGTTGGTTCTATTCCAGTTGGTAAAATTGAAACTGGTATTATGAAAACAGGACAGCAAGTTATAATCTTACCAGCAAGAACTGGAAAAGGTATTACAGGAGAAGTTAAGACAATTGAAATGCACCATGAACATTTACCTACTGCAGAAGCAGGTGATAATGTTGGTGTAAGCATAAGGGGAGTTGGAAAGAAAGATATTGCAAAAGGAGATGTTATTGCTGATGCAGCTAATCCTCCTAAAGTTGTAAAAGAATTTACAGCAAAGATTGCAGTTATTAATCATCCTACTGTTATTGCAAAAGGATACACACCAGTATTCCACATACATACAGCTCAAGTTCCTTGCAGATTTGAAGAATTAATTAAAAAGTATGATCCAAAAACAGGTGCAGTAAGCCAAGAACATCCTGATTTCTTAAAAACAGGAGATGTTGCAGAAGTAAAAATTGTTCCATTAAAGCCTGTTGTATTAGAAAGACAAAAAGACAATCCACATTTATCTGGTTTTGCAATCAGAGATGCAGGACAAACAGTTGCAGCTGGTGTTTGCATTGACTTAGTTGGTAAGTAAATCCTTGTTTTTATTTTTCTAAGAAACCTTTTTATTATTTTCTGTACTTATACAAGCATGGCAAGGGAAAGTTTTAATCATAAAATATTGGGTAAAATACATGTTAATAAACACAGTATAAATCCAATAAGAATTGCTGGTTTATACAATGAATTAGTAAGACTAACAAATGGCGAACAAGTTAATGATTATTCAAATCCATTGGGGAGAGAAAGGGCTCGTTATTCTAAAGGAAAATTTATGGGAAATAATATCTTCTTTATTTTAAGAGAAGAAAAGACACTTGATGGATATTATGGTGCTGAACTTAAATTTTTTACTTATAATGGACAACCACATGAAATGATAGATGTTGATATAATTCCTAAAGTTCCAAAAGATTATTCAGAAGATGAATTATTTCTTAGATCTAGTGGATACCAATCATTAGAAGAAATAAAGACAATAACCACTTTATTGGAAGAAGCATACCCCTGTGTTAAAGACAAATCCTTAGATGATATCATAAAAGAGATAGAATCAATACATATTTAAGTTAATTATCAGAGAAACCTTTAAAAATCCCCAAACTATCAAATATAAAAGAGGTAAAATGATTGTTTCAGTTTATTTTATTGTTGGACTTTTTATTCTATATTATTTGCTTGTAATATTCTTGGAAAAGAAAATTATTCAAGATCCTAAAGATATTATTGAAAAATTCCTTTCAGTGATTTTACTTTACGGGGGTATTTCATTAGTTCATTTCTCATTAACAGGAAAGCCATTTTTGGGTGATTCTATTGAAAATTATAGTGTGTATATTTTTGTTATTGGTTTTATTGCTATGTTATGGACAATTCCTAATCTTTTGAAAGAATTTGCTTTTTTCAAGAAATTCCTTGCAAAAAATGAAAATAAAATACCATTATTGACAAAACAAACACAAGAGCAAACGCAAGGACAAAAACCAACAAAGACAAGAAAGAAGAAAAAGGAATTCTAAGTAACTTTTATTAATTTTCCTTATCTTATTCTAATGTAAAAAGATGTAAGATGTATAAAGGAAAAGCAAAATATCTTGAGGAATTAACATCTCAATTGAAATTTAGAAGTGTTGATGTTTCTACTAATTTAGAAGGTAGCACCCCTCCAAGTGTTTTTGTTGGAAGAGCAGGATATCCTAAGGTTTTTATTGGGCCAATGATGTCATTAGAAAAAGAAAGTTCTTTTCTTGATTTACCAGAAGAATGGCTTACTGCAAATAAAACAAATGAGGAAATTGTAAATTTAAGAATGCAGTTAGTAAGAGGCAAGCAACTTGCAAATATCAAGCAACAAGATTCTTTTGTTGAAAAAATGCAGGCAATTGCATTAGCAAAAAATACAGTTGAAATAGAAGCAAGATTTAAGAGCAAACCAAAAGGAAGATTTTTTCATGAAGAAATGCAGCCATTTGGTCCAAGTGCAGAATTAAAAACATTTCATGCTGGAAATAGTAAATTCAATCCTTATTTGGAAAAAGCATATTATGATAATGATTTGAAAGCAAGTGATGCTGTTATTTTATTAAATAAAAAAGGACTTCTTATAAGCCAGCTTCAGAAAGCATTAAGCACAGGTGCATTTGGAATTAAAAGACAAAGAAAACTTGTGCCAACAAGATGGAGTATTACTGCTGTTGATACTATTGTTGCTGATAATCTTTTAAAAGAAGTAAAATACAATCCAATAATTGATAATTTTAAAGTTTACGAACATTTCTCAATGCAAAATAGATTTGAAATTTTATTAATGCCTTCAACATGGCAGTTTGAAGTTATTGAATCTTTTATTCATGTTTTAGGAACTGAACAATTAATGTTTTCAGATTATGAAACTCATTTTAAGAAAAAAGAATATGCTCTTATTGGTGGTGGTTATTATGCTGCAAGATTAGCAATTGCAGAATTTTTAAGCAAGTGTAAAAAGCAGGCATCAATTGTTATTTTTAGAGAAGCTTATCCAGGATATATTCCATTAGGTGTTTGGAATGTCAGGGAAAATACAAGAAAAGCCATGCAACAACAACCAAAAGAATTTGATAATCTTGATTCAGCATTAAAATACATGGGAAGCAAAATGTATATTCCCCTTTCCAAGTGGATAAATAAGAGCAAAGTTCTAAAAAACTATAAGTGCCAGAAGACTTTGAATGATTTTGTTATTTGATTTATTCCAAGACCTTTTTTCTCCATAAAGTTTTTATAGTTTTCTTACTTAAAATAAATAAGGAACTTAAAATGATATTGGAAAGAGAAAATCCACTTTCATATAAAAACCCAAAAGCACAATATTTTTCTGATTTGTGGTGGCAACAGGGTGCTGAGTTAAAAGAAGAACAAAAAGATGAACTTGCTTTTGTTTATCTTGAAAATATTGTTGGAGTTAGTAAAGAATTTATCCAAAAATTTATGGATAAAGATGTGGTTAGCAATTATTTTATGGGTATGCTTAATGCTGGTGTTCTACATGATAAAAATGATTATTCAACATTCTGGGAAGAAGTAGCTAAGATTACTCCAGAAGAGTATTCTAAAGAAGATATACATTGGTTAATTAAAAATTCTCAAGAAGAAGGATGCTTTCATATAATACACCAATTAGATAGAAACATATGAAAAATGCCTAAGACAAGAATAAAACTTACATCAATTGATATAGGAAGATTGAATTCAATTTGTAATGAAATTAGAGAGA
>JAHJTU010000027.1 GCA_018829485.1 Nanobdellota archaeon
ATTATATCTTCTATTCCAATTTATCTTGCATTTTACTTTATCATTCTCTTGCAAACCTTCTTTATCAAGTTCATGACTTATTCCATCAGGAGTTTTTTTAACAAAAACCACCTTGTATTCTTGATTATTGCATATGATTGTTCCAGTATCATTAGGTTGTCCACCAGAAGAAGGATAAAATGCTGTTTGATTAAGTATAATGTATTTGCCTTCAGATTTTACAACTTGTGCTTCAAATTCTTGCAAATAAGAATCATCCAAGTAAAGTGCTTCAAGCTTTTCCATTTTCTTAATTTTTAAGAAAAATATATATACTTTATATTTTTTTGTTTTATTGGTATAGTGGAAGGAAAGCATGAAAGAGTATCTTGATAAAATAAAGAATGAACTAAGATTAAGAGGATTTGCTGATAATACAATTGAATCATATGTGTTGCATAATAAAAAGTTCTTTGAATTCATTAATAAAAAACCTTTAGATGTAAGTGAAGATGATATCAAATCATTTCTTTCTTCATTAATTGAAAAAAAACTATCAGCAGCATCTTTGGCACTAGTAAGATCTGCTTTAAAATTCTATTATGAAGAACTTCTTGGAAGAAACATATTCAGAACAATAAAAACACCAAAAAAACAAAGAAAACTTCCAGATGTATTAACAAAAGAAGAAGTTACAAAATTAGTTGATTCTGCAAAACATAAGAAAAGCAAATTAATAATTTCATTATTATATTCATCAGGATTAAGAGTTAGTGAAGCACTTAATATGAAAATACAAGATATTGATTTGCATGAGAAAGTTGGTTATGTAAGGCAAGGTAAAGGAAAGAAAGACAGAATATTTATTTTATCTGACAAACTTGCTTTAGAATTAGAAGATTACTTGAAAAACAAAAAAAGAGAAGAACATCTTTTTCCAGGAAAAGATGGAAAAATGACATCAAGAAATGTGCAAAAGATGATAAGAAAAACAGCAAAAAGAGCTGGCATTAATAAAAAAGTAAGCCCACATACATTGCGTCATAGTTATGGAACACATTTACTGGAAAATGGAGTTGACATAAGAAAAATTCAAATTTTATTAGGACATTCTCAATTAAGCACAACACAATTATACACACAAGTATCAACAGAAGAATTAAAGAAAATAAAAAGTCCTTTTGATGATTTATAATTCTAAGATTCTTTTCTTTTCATAAATCTTGTTATTAATATTATTCCAACAACACAAATAAATGTCAAAATAATTGCAGAAATTATTCTTAAACCATAAGCCTGACTTTGAGGTAATCCAGTAAGAGCAATAAGATAATCAATTCCTCCTGTTATTATATCCTTCCATACTAATCCAATAATTAATGCAAATGCAGCTGTTATTGCAGTTACAGTATTTTTTCTGAATTCTATATCAAATTTTTGTGCTTCCTCTTTTACTTTTCCCCTTATCTCTTTTCTTGTTGCCTCAGCTCTTACTTTTAATCCCTCTAATTTTACTTGTTCCTCTTTTATTTTCTTAAGAAGCTTTTCAGCCCTATGATCTATCTTAACCATCATATTATATTCTATTTTCAGCTTAAAAATCTTTTCAGCAAGATTTTTATATCATAATTTTCTAAAAACAAATATGGAATTAATACTCTTAATTTTAGGAATTGTAATTGGATTTATTTTAGCATATTTCTTAATAAATAAAATAGCAGAAGCAAAAGCAAGAATAACATTACAAAGATGGATTCTTGAAAACAAAGATGGAATAAGAAAAGACACTCTTGATAAGAGTAGAGCAGTATTAAAAGGAAAAATAGGTGAACAAATTGCTGTTTTATTGCCAGAATTTCCATATATGCCATCAGATGCAAGATTTATAGGAAATCCAATTGACTATATTGTCTTTGATGGATATTCAGAAGGCAAAGATATAAATCTCATACTTCTTGATGTAAAGAAAGGAGAGCATGCTAAACTTAATAAGAAGCAGAAAAAAATAAAAGAAGCAGTTGATAATAAAAGAATAAGATGGAAAACCCTAAATTTGAAATAAGCCACATAAATTACTCTGGATTTAATAAGCTTGATAAAAGTGAAATGAAGGAAATAGAGAATATTGTAAGTAATAATATAAAGCAAATCAAAAGATACACAAATATCATTGCATTAAGGCTGCACTTAAAAATATTGCATGAAAAAAAAGATGCAAAACAAATGCCAACACATAAAACAGATGCAACATTAGAAACAGACAAGGGTAATTTCTTTTCAACAACAGAAAATAGAAATCTTTACACTGCATTAAATGATGTTTTGGAAAACCTTTTAAAACAATTAAAGCATAAACATCCACGTAAGGAAGAGTGGAAAGAATCATATAAAAGTCCAAAAAATAAAACATAATGAAGCTTTTTAGAAAAAATCTTCGCAAAAACAATTCCTAATAAAGAATAAAATGGCAAAAAGAAAAAAGCAGAGAGTTAGAGAAAAAGGAAAAATCAGACTTAGTCAGTACTTTCAGAATCTAGAAAAAGGCCAAAAAGTAGCAATAAAACCAGAAGCATCTATTCCATTTCATGCTCCAATGAGATTAAGAGGAAAAGTGGGAATAGTAGAAGGAAAAAGGGGAAAATCATATATAGTAAAAGTAAAAGCAGGCAATAAAATGAAAACTTTAATTTTGAAACCAATACATCTAATAAAGGTTTCTTAGTTCTATACACAATATTTAAAAATCTCTAAAAATAGGATTTAGAATGATAAAGAACCGTAAACCACTAACATTAACAGAAACTAAAAAACTGCTTGAAAAGGCAGATAGCGATAGCCCAAAAGTCAAAAAAACTCTGGATTATCTAAAGAAATTTGTCAAGAAAAAATCTAACCCAGAATTAGTGAAAAAGCTTAATGAAGCAAAAATAGACAAATTAAAGCCAGAACATATTGTCAAGATTGCAGATGTAATACCAGAAACAGCTTCAGAACTTCGCAGCATACTTTCTAGTGAAGTGAGCCTTGATGCAAATGAAACCGAAAAAATTTTGGAAATCACAAAGAAATAATAAGAATGGAAAAGGAAGAGAAAGCAATAATATTAGATTATCTTCCTCATGGCTATTTTGGTCAAGAGAAGAGGATTCCAACAGCGCAAGCCATAGGTACTTCTAATTTTACTTTATTACAATTAGTCCCAAGAAAAGGAGCTACATTCCAATTAAAAGAAGAAGTTTACATTGGAACAGGAAAAAGAGACAAAGTTAATTACATTCTTGGAAGACTTCCCGGAGATAAGCTTACAGAAACATCAAAAATCAATTTAAAGGAATTTGTTAATAATGCAGTTGAGCAACAGCAAAAAAGATTTGTTGATTTCTTTAATAAAGCAGAACCTGTCAATACAAGATTGCATCAAATAGAGCTTTTACCAGGATTTGGAAGAAAACACACAGATAGTATTGTTAAAGAAAGAGAAATCAAATCATTTGAATCATTTTCAGAAATGCACGAAAGAATTAAAAGCCTTCCTGATGTGAAAAAGGCTATTGAAAAACGTATCTTAGATGAATTAGAAAAACAAGAAAAATACAAACTTTTTGTAAAATAAGATAAAAATGCCAGAACAAACACAAACACCAGAAACAAAACCAGAAGCACCACAAGAAATAAAGCAAAAACCCAAAGAAGAAAAGCAAAAAATCAGAGAAATAGTCAGAATTCTCAATACAGATATTCCTGGAAATGCAAAAATATATTATGGATTAACAAGAATAAAAGGAATTTCATGGAATCTAAGTAATACAATCTGTTATATTTTAAAATTAGACAAAAATCAAAAAGTCGGAACATTCACAGATGCAGAAATCAAAAAAATAGAAGATATACTCAAAAATATTGCAAATTATGATATACCATCATTCATATTAAACAAACCAAAAACACAAGAAGGAAAACACCAACACTTAGTAGGCACTGATTTAGAATTACAATTAAAAGCAGACATAAGAGATATGAGGGAAATACAAAGTTACAGAGGTATTAGACATGCTTTAGGATTGCCTGTAAGAGGACAAAGAACAAAAGCACATTTCAGGCATGGAAGAACCTTAGGTGTTGTTAAGAAAAAAACAAAACAAAAAGTCGGGACAAAAAAAGGCTAAGCAAAAATGGGAGATCCAAGAAGATTAAAGAAAAAGTATACTAAACCAAAAGTAAAGTTTGAGCAATCAAGAATCTTAGAGGAAAAGAAAATTCTTCAAAAGTATGGTTTGAAAAACAAGAAAGAAATATGGAAAGCAGAATATGGAGTTACAAGAATCAGAAAACTTGCAAAAAAACTTTTAACAGTATCAGAAGAAGAACAGAATAAGTTCCTGGAAAGATTATCTAAACAAGGATTAATACAAGCAAAGTCAGTAGATGATGTTCTTGAACTTAAAATAGAAAATATTTTAGACAGAAGATTGCAAACAATTGTAGCAAATAAATTTAAAATTCCACTAAGGCAATCAAGACAAGCAATTGTTCATGGACATGTTAAAGTAAGTGGTAGAAAAGTAAATATCCCATCATTCATG
Organism: Nanobdellota archaeon; assembly: GCA_018829485.1. GTDB lineage: Archaea > Nanobdellota > Nanobdellia > Pacearchaeales > UBA12030 > JAHJTU01. The sequence continues at coordinate 4,563 of JAHJTU010000027.1, forward strand.
GTAAACTTGGAATTAGAAAAAACAGTAGAATTTTTAGGAAAAAATATAATAAAACCAAAGAAAAAAGAACAACAGAAGGTGAAAGAAGAATAAAATGGCTGATAAAAATCTTGACCAGAAAAAGGAAATAGAAAAGCTTCAGAAAGAAATGGCAGCAGAAACTATTGGAAAAGAGGAAGAAGAAAAAACAAAAACAGAAAAAAAAGCAGAGAAAAAACTCATAAAGAAAGCCCAAGAAGAAAAAGAATATGAATCAAAAGAAATAATTGGAATCGCAAAAATATTCTCAACTTATAATAATACTATAATTCACATAACTGATGTTGCTGGTAATACAATTTCAAAAGCATCAGGAGGACAAGTTACTAAATATGATAGATTAAAAGCATCCCCAACAGTAGCAATGTTTGCAGCAAAAAAAGCAGCATTTGAAGCTAAAGAAAAAGGAATTACTGCATTGCATGTAAGAATAAGGGGAAGAGGCGGACATGAAGGTCCTCATAATCCAGGTCCTGGTTCTCAGGCTGCATTGAAAAGCTTTGCAAGAGCAGGATTAAGAATTAAAAGCATAACTGATGTTACTCCTGTAGCCCATGGTGGATGCAAATCACCACACGGTAGAAGAGGAAGAAGAGTGTAAATATAGAATAATAAGTTATAAAAAACCAAAAAGTCCTAATAAACTTATAAATGAATTAGAAAATGAAAATACAAGATATGCAAAAGAAAGAAAACAAACTTAGTTTCAAGATAATTGATTCTGATATCTCTTTTGTAAATGCTTTAAGAAGAATTGTAATAGAAAGTGTTCCCGTATTAGCAATTGACATAGTAGAATTTTCAAAAAATGATTCTGTCTTGTATGATGAAATTATTGCCCATAGATTTGGATTAGTTCCATTAAAAACAGATTTGAAAACATTCAAATTAAGAGAAGAGTGTTCATGCAATGGAAAAGGGTGTAATAAATGTTCTGTAAAATTAAAATTAAGTGTTAAAGACAGAGAAGTTTTTTCTTCTGACTTAAAATCTAAAGGGGTTGATATTGTTTATGACATGCCAATAGTCAACTTAATGCCAGAACAAGAATTAGAATTAGTTGCAGAAGCAAAACTTGGTGTTGGAAAAGAACATGTAAAATTTGTTCCAGGATTAGTTTGGCATACTTATGATACTGAGAACGAAATAACATTCAACATAGAAAGCTGGGGACAAATAGAGCCAAAAGAAATATTCACATCAGCAGTAAATATTTTTGACAAAAAACTTAAAGAATTTGACAAAGCAATATCAAAACTCTAAACAAAATCCTTTTTAAATCCCTTCTGTTAATCCCTGTAAGGCGGGGTTGCCGGAGCGGTCAAACGGGCATGGTTAAGGGCCATGTGGCTTAGTGCCTACGCAGGTTCGAATCCTGTGCCCCGCATAAAGCAAGATGAAAATAAGCAAATCAAGAATAGAAAAAAGATTGCAAAAGAAAGCAAATCCTAGACTTAAGTCTCTTATTATCTTATTAAAAAAACAAAAAACAGATTTTTGGCTTACAGTTGCAAAAGAATTATCAAAGCCAAAAAGAAAATCAACAAGAGTAAATTTATTCAAAATAGATAAAATTGCCAAAACAAATGATACACTTGTAATTCCAGGAAAAGTTCTTTCTTATGGGGATATAACCAAGCAAGTAAAAATTGCAGCATTTTCCTTTTCTGAAGAAGCAAAAAGAAAATTAAAATTAGCTGGATGCAAAATAATGAAAATAGATGATTTAATTAAAAATCCAGAAAAAAATATGAGAATAATCAAGTAAAAAATAAGAAAATGTCAAAAATAATAAAACCAACAGGAAATGAATTAATAATCAATGCACAGGATTTGCCTTTAGGAAGATTAGCAGCTTATGCTGCAAAAAAAGCATTACTTGGAGAGAAAATCATAATTGCAAATTGTGAAAAAGCAATAATAAGTGGAAATAAGAAAGATATTTTAGCAGATTACTTGCATAGAAGAGAAAGAGGAACAGTAACAAAAGGCCCATTCTTTTCAAAACTTCCAGAAAAAATAGTTCAAAGAGCAATAAGGGGCATGCTTCCATATAAAAAAGGAAAAGGAAAGGAAGCATTCAAGAGAATAATAATAGTTAAAGGTCCTATGCAAGGAATGCAAGAAATTAAAGTTAAAAAAGACATGCCATTAAAATATGTCACAGTTGAAAAAATAAGTAAATTATTGTAAATATAAAAATGGTAATCAAAAAGAAAAAAATCAAAAAGATTGAAAGTAAATCCATAGTAACTAGTGGAAAAAGGAAAAGAGCTAATGCTAAAGCAACAATAAGAGAAGGCACAGGTGTAATAAGAATAAATATGCAACCAATAAGATTATTATCAAAAATGCATCAATTAATTATTCAAGAACCATTGCAAATAACAGAAAAAATTATACCAGAATTAACACATAAAATAGATATTGAAATAAAAGTTAATGGTGGTGGTAGAGAAGCTCAATTAGAAGCTGCAAGACTTGCTATTGGAAGAGCACTTGTAGCATACACAAAAAATATGCAATTAAAAGATGCTTTAATTAGTTATGACAGACATTTATTTACAGCTGATATCAGAAGAAAGGAAACAAGAAAACCAGGTGACAGTAAAGCAAGGGCAAAAAGGCAAAAATCTTACAGATAATTAGATAATTTTATAAAAAGAAAAAAACAAACAAAAGAATAAAATAAAAACAAAATGATAATACCGATTCGATGTTTTTCATGTGGAAAACCAATTGCACATTTATGGAAAGAATACCAACAAAGAATTGCAAAAGGCGAAGATCCAAAGCAAGTTCTAGATTCATTGGGATTAGAAAGATATTGCTGCAGAGCTATATTTATCTCACATGAAGATAATGCTGATTTAATTGCAAAATTCAAGAAATCTTAATTCTTCTTACTTTTCCACATTCACATATATGAACCTTAAATCCTTTCTTAATTCTTGTTTTTCCAGATTTTAAAAGCAGATTACATTTTTTGCAAAAACTTCTTTTAAGTTCTTTAGGAATCTTTGTCTGAGTTTTTCTTTCTAATTGTCTTGCAAGAAAAATATATCTTCTTGCTAACAAAGGCTTTGAAGAAAGGTTTTCTTCAGCTAAATAAAAAAGTTTTCTAATTCTCTTCTCAGCAATCTCTTTTACTTTTTCTTTTTGACTTTTATTTTTTCTTATCATAGAATATAAAGAAGACAGCTTTTAGGTTTCCCCCTCCTTCGAGAAGTAAAGCCTAAAACACAAGCAGCTTAACTTCTGTGTTCTGATGGGAACAGGTGTTTCCTACTTGCTATGGCCGTCTTCAAATCTTAGATTATGAATACTTTTAAATCTTTTGTGGTTCTCTATATAATCGAATATGACGACAGATGATTATGATTCGTTTGTAAAAAGAGGAAGAGCTGTCAAACTCACAATAGGAAAGACTAATTACATTATTGATCCCATTTGTATAGCAAATAAAATACCACCAAAAATTCTAGAAAACCCAAATCTTGTTTCAAAAGTTATTGGTTTTGAATTACAAGGAGAAATCTTATTACCTTACAAAGAAATAGTTGATTCAAGAACATTGGGATTTTCAAGAGACTATGCAACAAGATATACAACAGAAAATGCAATGGAAGATTGTCTAATATTTTAAGCTCTTAAAAATAAGCTTTTAAAGCCTACCTTCTTCTGAAAAATATGACAATTTCAGTTTCAAATGTAATAGCAGCAATAATAATTCTTATCTTAGGTATCACCCTAGGTAATTTAGCTGGAAGATTCACAAAAAGAGCAATAATCACGTTAGAATTAAAAAAATATTTCAAATTCCAAATAGATTCAATTGCATCAAGAGTAATTGCGTGGCTAATTTACATTTTTACTATTATAATTGCATTAATTAATTTAGGAATAGCTACCCCAATATTATATGCGATAATTATAATATTATTAGCATTAATTGCTGGTGCAGTTTTCTTATCCTTAAAAGATTTTATTCCAAATGTAATAGCAGGAGCAACACTACAAAAAAGAGAACTCAAAAAGGGCATGAATATAAAATTCAATGATATTTCAGGAAAAATAGAGGAATTCACAATTACTGAAACAAAAATCAAATCAGGCAACGATATAATATTTGTACCAAATTCACTATTGGTTAAAGAAATTCTTCATTTAAGAGAAAAATCAAGAAAATAAGCAGAAAATAACATTTAAAAGTAATATTCTTTTTCTTTGTATAAGCGGGGATGCCGGAGTGGTCAAACGGACATGGCTCAAGAATTTTGAGATACCATGTGGCTTAGTGCCTACGCAGGTTCGAACCCTGCTCCCCGCATAAACGAAGATGATAAAACAAATCAAGAGAAAATTGGCAAACACAAACCAAGAATTCAGTAAAAACATGAAAACATATGTCTTAGATACTTCTGTAATTATTGAAAGAGTTGTTTCAAAAGAATTAAAAAAAGGCAAATTCAAGGGCAGAATTATAATTCCAAATGCTGTTTTAGCAGAATTAGAACATCAGGCAAATCTTAATCAAGAAACAGGATTTATTGGATTAGATGAATTATCTGAATTACATGAAATGCAAAAACAGAAAAAGGTTGAATTAGAATTTCAAGGCGCAAGGCCAGTAGCAGGACAAATTAAGCATGCAAAATTAGGTGAAATAGATTCAATTGTAAGAGATTTAGCAATAAAAAACAAAGCAGATTTGGTAACAGCAGATTATGTTCAGGCAAAAAGCGCAGAAGCATCAGGAATTTCTGTTGTATTTATTAAAATAAGAAAACTCAAAAAATCACTTGTAATAGAAAAATTCTTTGGAAAAGATATTATGAGCATACATTTGAAAGAAGGTGCATTGCCATATGGAAAAAAAGGAATGCCAGGAAATTGGAAATTAACAAAATTAGGAAATAAAAAACTCACAAGAGATTTTTTAATTAAGATTGCAAAAGAAATAGTTGAAAAAGCAAGAATAGTGCCAGATGCATTTGTAGAAATTTCAAGATATGGATTAACAATTGTGCAATATGGACCATTAAGGATAGTAATTGTTAAACCACCAGTATCAGATGGTGTTGAAATAACAGCAAGCAGGCCATTAAAGAAATTTGATTTGAATCATTACAACCTTAATCAAGATATCTTGAAAAGACTTGAAAAAGCAAGAGGAATTATTGTTGCAGGAGAACCAGGCGCAGGAAAAAGCACATTTGTCCAGGCATTAGCAGAATTTTATGCTGAAAAAGGATTTATTGTTAAAACAGTTGAATCACCAAGAGACTTACAATTGCCAGCAAAAATTACACAGTATAGCAAGAATTTTGCATCATCTTCAGATATACATGATATTCTTTTCTTAAGCAGGCCAGATTATATTATTTTTGATGAAATGAGAGACACACCAGATTTTACTTTGTATACTGATTTAAGATTAGCAGGAAGTGAATGTATTGGTGTTTTGCATAGTGCTAGCCCAATTGATGCTATACAAAGATTCATAGGAAGATTACAAGTTGGAATGATTCCTTCTGTTCTTGATACTATTATTTATATCTCAGCAGGAGAAATAAACAAGATAATCTCATTAGCACTAAAAATAAAAGTTCCTTCTGGAATGAGAGAAGCTGATTTAGTAAGACCAGTAGTTGAAGTAAGAGATTATGCTGAAGGAACACTTTTATATGAAATCTACAAATTCGGAGAAGAAACAGTTGTTGCAGGTATAAAAAAAGATAAAGAAAAATACAGAGATAAAGATGAAAATGTTGAGATAACAGAAGACAAAAAGAACATGATTATAAGGGGCAATGGAGAATATTCTCTTTTTATTGATAATCATCATATTACAAATATTTTTGTGAAGGGCCAAACAAGAATTAATAAAAAAAGCAAATTAGGAAAAAGACTTCTTAAATCAATAATAAGCCATAAAAAGATAGAATTCAGATAAACTTTTTAATTATCTTTTATTAGTATTATTGCCCTTGTAGCTCAACTGGATAGAGCGATGCCCTCCTATAAGATAATGGAGAGAGGCATAGGTTGTGGGTTCAAATCCCATCAAGGGCACTTAAGAAAAAATGAAAATAATATTTTGGAGTGAATTTCCTAATAAAATAAACTGGAAAAAAGTTAAAGAACTTTTTTCAAAGTATAATCTTAAAGCAGATATTTATGTTGCATGTAAAAATCTTTCTGAATACAAGAAATGGAAAAATAAGATTTCTTGCAAAAACATAGAAGTTGGAGCATGGCCTGTTTTAAGCAAAAAACATGGTTATTGGTTTAGTGGTTTTACAAGCAAAAAAGACATAGATAAACTAAATTCATTTTCAGGAGAAAAAATAAAAATTGACTTGGAAATTCCTTTTCCTTCATGGAAATATTCTGATTCAAAAATGTTTCTTTACATTTTACAGTTTTTCAAGAAAGGTAAAAATAATAAATATCTTGAAAAAACAATAACAAGATTAAGCAAAACAAGCAAAATACTTGTTAATGAATTCCCATTTCCCAAATTCTTGTTGAAAAATACAGGAACACACTATAATATAAATGACAAAATTGAGAAGAATATTATGCTTTATACCACCATAACAAATAAATTCTTTAAACCAATATTAAAACCATATTTGCAAAATTATGCAAGAAAAGCAGTAAAAGAAAACAAGAATGTAACTTTCTCAATAGGATTAATTGGAAAAGGAATTCTTCAAAATGAAGGCATATACAAAGATATAGACGAATTCAAGAATGATTTGGACTTCATGAAAACACTAAAATCAAAATCAGTTGCAATTTACTCTATTGATGCAATAATGAAAAAACCAGAAGAATGGATTAATTTGATTTCAAAATACTAAAAATAATTTTTGCAGCTTGCTTTGCTCCATCACCTTTAATATTTGTCTTTCTTATTTTCTTTTTTAATTCTGGAATTTTCTTAATAAAGTCCTTAATTGAATCTTCAATTTCTTTTTCATCAATCTTTTTTAATTCTTTAACAAGTGCAAGTTTATTATTCTTCAATAACCAAGAATTATATGCTTGTTCAACATGATTAGGAATAGGAAAAACAAGCAATGGTTTCTTAAAAACAAGAGATTCACTTATTGTTAAATGTCCTGCAAGACTTATGATTCCTTTAGCATTCTTTATGTAATCTAAAGCATTTTCAGTTACAGGAACAAAATGACAATTTCCTATTTTCTTTTCTTTATGTGAGCCAAAAACAATAAATTTTTCTTTTATTTTTAGTAAAATCTTTTCCATATGCTTGCCCATTGCAATTCCAAAAGAAGAACCACCAAGAATAACAACAATTTCTTTTCCTTCTTTTACCTTTTTAGTATCTCTTACAATTAAATTAACAAACCTGAATTTGTCAAAATCCTTTCTTTTTGCTAATCCCCCTATTATTATTGCTTGACTAAACTTATTACCAATCTCATACATTCTTTTCAAATAAATAATCTGCAAATCAGTGAACAAGTCATGCTTCCTTTGTTTCAAAAATTCGTCAAAATCCTTTGGGTCAACTCCAAAAACTTCTATAAATTTCGTATTTGTATTTCTCGCATATAACACTCCCAATGGCTCAAAATCTGTTATAACTAAATCTGGTTTAAAATCTCCCAATTCTTTTTTTAGTTTTTTTATTTGATAATTCCATGTTAAAGGCAGTAATGCATTTTTTCTCATAAATCTTGTAAATTCAAATTTAAATTTTGGAGATGCAGTATCAAAACCCCTAATTTTTATTGCAGGAAATTTTTTCTTAAAAAAATCATAAGAAGTCTTATAACAAGCAATTTTTATTTCAACATTTTTCTTTTTTATTAATTCTTGTATAATAGAATATTCTCTAACAGAATCACCCCATCCAATTCCAGTTACAAAAAATAAAATCTTGTATTTAGGCATTTTCTACGTAAAATGTTTCTGCATATTTGCATTTATTTTTTATTCCAGCAAGTCTGTTATTCAAAAATACTGGAAGATAATTAATGTAAATAAAAAACTTTTGTGATTTAAATACACTTAGTGCTTTAATTTTTTCAGAAAAGAAATCATCTATATTCACATAAACCTTTGCATAGTCTTTTGGATTAAAAAGAGCCCATACTAAGAAAGTAAAGATTTTTGGCTTATTTTTTCTATTTCCCAATGCCTTTTCAAGAATATAAAAGACAGCTTTATGATCTGGATGCAAATCATACTTGCTATGTGTAATAATCTTATTGGGTTTAAACTTGATAATTACTTTTCTTAATTTCTTTGCATACTCATCAATGTTTTTTAATAGATTCATATCAGGCAAACCAAGAAACTCTATCTTACACCCAAGAATTTTACTGACTTTTTCACTTTCCCTTTCTCTTTTTTTTATTATTACGCTTTCTTTTAACCATGGAACTGATTTTTCTCCTGAAGAAAAAATAACAACCTTAACATCCTTTTTTTCCTTAACATATTTTGCAATAGTTCCTCCTGCCCCAATTACATCATCATCAGAATGTGAACACAATACAAGCACTTTTTCTTTTTTCATCTTTAAATGTGTCTAAATGCGTCGGCTGGGATTCGAACCCAGATAAATGGCTTGGAAGGCCATTGTCTTAGCCATTGGACCACCGACGCTTAAGAATCACAATAAAAGTAAATTAAAAAAGCTTTGCTTCATTAATTTAAATACTAAAATATTTAAATCTTGTTTAGGAGAAAGATTAATGGAACAGCAGGAAAAAGAGATAGAACAAGCAAAAACAAGCCATGAAAAGCCCAAAATCCATTTATATGATAAATGGTACAAGTTATTTGCCATAATTCCATTAATCATTTTTATTATCTGTTTGTCATTTTTAGGGTATAAATGGCTAAATGGACAAGAATTAATTAAAAAAGATGTTAGTTTAACAGGTGGAATTACATTAACTATAAATTATGAGAAAGAAATCTCATTACCAAATTTAGAAAAAGAACTTTCAGATAAATTCTATGGAGTTACAGTTAGAAGATTAAGTGAATTAGGAACAGGTAAACAATCGGGAATTATTATTGAAACAAGTAGTGAAGATATAGACGCGTTTACAGAAGAAGTTGAATCTTTAATGGATATTAGATTAACAAATGAAAATTCAAGTATGGAATTTACAGGACCTGCATTAAGCCAGTCATTCTTTAAACAATTAATAAAAGCATTCATATTCGCACTCATATTTATTGCAGCAGTTGTTTTGATACTTTTCAGAGTATTTCTTCCATCATTTTTCGCTGTTTTTTCAATTATATCTGATGCAGTAATTACTCTAACAATTCTAAGTGTGTTTGATTTCAGAATAAGCACTGCAGGAATAGCAGCATTTCTTATGCTTATAGGCTATAGTATAGATACAGATATTTTGCTTACAACAAGAGTTTTGAAAAGAAGAGAAAAAAGTTTTTATACAAGAATCAAAGAAGCA
>JAHJTU010000028.1 GCA_018829485.1 Nanobdellota archaeon
AAGCTGCAATTTTACTTCATCAAGATTGCGCAGTCTTTTTTTTACATCTGCAACAACCAAAGGCAACCCTGTTTTTTCAAAAACAGCATCAACTCTTGCAACAAAATCATCATTCTCAATTCTTAATTCAGTTGATGTTGGTATTGAAATATCTCCATTTGAAAATGCTTTGTTTAATGAAGTAACAGAATTCACAAGAAAATTCCTGAGATTTTCTTTGTTTATTCCAAGTTTATTTGCTCTTCCTTCTTCTGTTTCCATAATTTTATTTATTCCTTTGTCAAGAAACCATTCAAAATATTTTGCATCAGCAAAAAGTTTTCTGTCAAAAAAACCTTTGTACATTGCATGAATTAATGTTCCTTTTACTAATGCTTCTGAAATTGGCATTGCTCTTTTTTCTATTTTTCTGTAATAGAAATCTCTAGGACAATACCTAAACCCAGAAATATCAGATGCAGAGATTTTCATTTTTTATGAAAATCTTAGAGAAGTAACAATTAAAAAGGTTTTGATTAAATTAGAAATTAATAGAATTCTTACTACTTGGCTTTAGCTCTTCTTTGCTTTCTCTTGCGTTTCTCTCTCTTCATCCTCTTACGCTGCCACTTCCAACGCATTTGCTTTTTCTTCTTCCATCTACGACTTGAACGTTTCATAGTTTAATTCTCTTTTATTTAGTATTTAAATTTTTTCTTAAGAGATTATTAGTTAAGAACATCAAATTTGCAAGAAACCCCTATAAGTATTAATAAAATCATCCACAGAATTAATACCTTCATATAATTCTCTTGCATATTCTTCAGATTGACATCCAATTAAAGGAAGAGGCCATCCAACTTCAAAGCACATTCCTGGTTCAATATGCACAATTGAATAACTATTATTTCCATTATGACTTATTTTTCTTAATTCTAATTTATCGCCATTAAACACATTTTGATAAGGAACTTCTTTAGAATGGATAATTTTTCCAGGGCCTTTATATCTCATTAATTTCCCAGAACCAGGTGCAGGAACAATCCATTCATCAAGAAATCTTTCAAGTGCTCCCATCTTTTTATTTTTAACTATATAAAAATCTTTCAAAATCTTTTTTAGAATTTATTTTTTCAAATAATTGTTTTGCTTTTTCAAATTTATCTGGCAAAATATGATCTGGCAATACAGGAAAAGCATAATATATTGGATTTTTTTCAGAATTATCTGTAAGACATAAGTAATTAGTATTATTTAATTTCAATTCCAATTCATTACCATCTTCTAATATTTTTGTTATTTTTGTCATAGTCTTTTTCTTTTTCCCGAATTTATATAATAGTTAAAATTTTTATACTTTTTGGTGTCTTAAATCTTTTTTTCTAAAGGAACTAATGCATAGCCTGTTTCTATTCTTGTTCTTTTCTTTGTAATAAAAAGAACTTTTTCATCAACATAATTTGTGTCATATTCTAATACAGCTTCAGTATTATCAGGAATTTGTAGTTTAAATTTATCAGAGGCATTTTCACTTTCTTCATATAAAGGAACCTCTTGTATCTCTCTTAATTCGCAAACCCTATAAGATCTATTAGGAATTCCCATAATTCTAGCATAATCTTCTATACTTTGTCTGAAAATCTTGACTTTTCTATTTACATGGTTTAGTTTTTCTTGTTCTTCTTTTGCTATTTGTTCTTTTGTCATTGTACTTTAACTCCTAAATCAGCAAGCTCTGCCCTCAACTTCTCAGCATTCTCAAAAACTATTACTTTCATGCCTAACTCTTTAGCAATATCAACATTCTTCTGCTTGTCATCAATAAAAGTACATTCATTTGCTGGAATCTTCATTAAATTTAGTAAGTATTTATAGATTTTTGTATTGGGTTTTTGTACACCAATTTCATATGAGTAAACAATATAATCAAAGTTTTCTGATAATCTAAATTTCTCTTCCCTGATTTTAGCCCATTCTTTATTCATATCAGACAAGATTGCAAGAACATATTTGCCTTTAAGTTTTTTAACAATTTCCCATGTTTCAGGTATTGATTGTGTTAATTCTTTTGCTCTTTCATGTAATTCTGATTCAGAAATTGGAAGGTTAAATTTTTTGATAATTTTTGAAAAGTACTCTTTTTCACTGATTTTTCCAATCATTAGCTCTCCAAACAATTCTGGCTCAAAATTTTCTAACTCATTCTTATCAAGATTATATTTGCTAATTAGTTCCTCTAATAATTTACCATGTATTTTTTTGACTAGAACCCCACCAATGTCAAAAATTATTGCTTTTATCATTTTATAAACAGTTCTAAAATTTATTCTTTTTAATAAAAGTATTCAATAATTCTGATGCAATTTCTTTTTGTAAACCACTTACAATTTCAATATCTTTAGCAATATCATTCTGCTTTAAAATATCAAATGTTCTTTTACTTCCATATTCTTTATGTTCTGCTCCATATACAACTTTCTTTATTCTTGCATAAACAATTGCTTTTGCACACATTAAACAGGGTTCTATATTTGTATAGATAACACAACCTTCCAAAATTCTTGAACTCGTTTTTTTGCAAGCTTTACTAATAGCCAAAATCTCTGCATGAGCAGTTGCATCTTTTTTTGAAATTCCTCTACTGGAAGCTCTTGCTATTATTCTTGCATTTTTAATTATAACACATCCAGCAGGGTAATCTCCTCTTGCAAGAGCTTTTTTTGCTTGTGCATTTGCAATTTTCATATAATCATTATCATCCATTTTCTAAGAAGTGTCCTGTACGGACTTACTTGGTTTTGTCATTTTGTTTTGAGTGGTTAAAGATTTTTAAAAGTTGCTTTAATCCTTTTCTCCCTTGATTAAGCCAGTATTCATTCTCTTTAGAATTATTTTTTTCAACTACTTTCTCATAATTTGCTCTTAATACATGCATAGCATGAGCTAGTTTAATGTAAGTTGGAAGAACCTTTAGTTCTCTTGAAGTTAATTTAATTTCCTTTTGATATTCTTCCAAAGCAATTTTGAGATTCTTCTCACTTTTTTCCTTGCTATTTTTATCAAAAAGAATATTGCATGCCATTACAGCAAGCTCTTGAATACGTGGATAGTAATTTGCAACAGCAAAATCCACAATCCATATCTTGTTATTTTTGTCTTTCATCACATTAGTAGCTATGATATCTCCATGAACAAAGCAATGGGGAAGTTCTTCTATTTTTATGTCTTTGAATTCTTTAATCAGTGGTTTTATCATCCTTGCATCTTCAGCTGATAGAAATTCACCTTCTTTCTTGAATTGCTTAAGAAAACTTGTAATTGCCCATGAATCATATACAAATGATGGCTTAAGGTCTATTGAATTGATTAATGCTGCTTGATGTGCTATTTCTCTTATTTCTTTTTCTGTTGGCTTCTGGTTTAAGAAGAAATAACTATCTCCATCAACATATTCTGTTACACACATTCTTAGTTTTGTGTTGTTAACTTCTGTAATGTGTAGGTGGCCTTGTTCTGATTTAAATAATTTTGGAAATGCTACTTTTTTCTCAATAGCTTTTAGCATTATGTCCACATACCTTTTACAATCTTCATCTATTCTGAAATTTGAGAAAATCTTTATGAAATATTTGTTTTTTTCTGTTTTTATAATGAAATTAAAATCTTCATAACCAACAGTTAAGAGTTTATCTGAAACAAATTTTCCAAGATTGAAATCTTTACATAGCATTAATGAGATATCTTTAAGTTCTCCTTTATAGTTTATTCGTTGGTAGAATTTTTTCATAAAGATGTTAAGAGATTCAAGTTTTTATATGTTTTTTTGTTAGACGTATTATCTTCTTTTATATTTGAATTTGTTTTGCTGGAATTGTCTTCTAGGTCTTCTTGAACCAGAATATCCTTCTCTCCTAGAATCTCTGTCACTTCTTGAATCTCTTGAACTAGAATGTCTTCTTGGTCCTGTATTACTTTTTGATCCTGAATATCCTGTTCTTCTTTCTCCTGAATATCCTGTTCTTCCAGAATAATGTCTTCTTGAATCTCTATGCCCCCTTGAATCTCTTCCTCCTCCAGTATGTCTTCTTATGTTTAATAATTCAAATTCAGGGACTTGCTCTCTTTTAATTTCAACTGAGAAATCTCTTTGAATTGCAGCAAAACTATCGTAATCTTTTTCAGAAAGAAGACTAACTGCTTTTCCTTCTTTTCCAGCTCTTGCAGTTCTGCCAATTCTATGAATATATTGTTTGCTTTCTCTTGGAATATCATAATTATAAACATGTGAAATGCCCTTAATATCTAGTCCTCTTGCTGCAACATCAGTGCAAACAAGAACATTAACTTTCATGGAATTGAAATGTTCCATTGTTCTGCTTCTTTTATTCTGAGAAAAACCACCATGAATTGCCTGAGCATCTATTCCTGCTTTTTTCAAATTATATGCAACAAAATCAGTTGTAATTTTTGTATTGCAGAAAACCATAACTAATCTTTGTTCTTTTTTTAATAAGTGTACAAGCAATGACACTTTATTTTTTTCAGGCAGATTATAATAAACTTGTGTGAGTTTTGTTGGATCAACATAAGATTCTGCTGATACTTGTACTGGATTTTTCATGTATTTATGTGAAAGTCTTGCAACATCTTGTGGAATTGTTGCTGAAAAGAAAAGTGTTTGCCTTTGTTTATTACATCTTCTTACAATCTTTTCTACATCATCAATAAAACCCATGTCAAGCATTCTATCTGCTTCATCAAGAACAAGAATTTTCACATTAGATAAATCAATTGTTTTTCTTTCTAAATGATCAAGCAATCTTCCAGGAGTTCCAATAACAACATCAGATATTCTTAGTTTTTGTATTTGTGGCTCTATTCCAACTCCACCATATATTGAATTTACTTCTAGTTTTGTATATTTTGAAAACCTTCTTAATGCATTACATACTTGTTCTGCAAGTTCTCTTGTTGGTGTAAGAATCAGTGATTGAATTCCTTTACCTTTAATGCATTCCTTAACAATTAAAGCACCAAAAACAAGAGTTTTTCCACTTCCTGTTGCAGATTTTGCAATAACATCTTTTCCTTCTAAAATTAAAGGAATAGCTTTTATTTGTATCTCACTAGGTTCTTTAAAATGCTCTTCTTCAATAACCCTAAGCATAGGGCCTGAAATACCTAACTTTCTAAATTCTTCCATTTTTACATATCAAAAGAAGTAAAATGCCTATTATTTATTCTTTCTTAACATTAACTGCTCTTTGACCTTTTTCACCTTTTTCAAGATCAAATGTAACAGAATCATTCTCATGCAAAGTTGTGCCCTCTTTTACTCCTGTTTGATGCACGAAATATTCTTTTCCATCATCTCCGAGAATGAATCCGTATCCTTTGCCAACATTAAAAAATTTTATTTTTCCTTTCATGTTTCTTATTTTATTATTTTTCTATTATTTTATTTTATATAAAAGAAATAAACCCTTTTTAAATCATTCCTTTTTATGATTTTTTCTAATTTTTTATTAAAAGTGCCCCGTACGGGATTTGAACCCGTGTCTCGGCCTCGAAAGGGCCGTGTGCTTGACCGGACTACACTAACGGGGCATGGTCCGGCTGGGATTTGAACCCAGGACATCCTGCTCTCTTAGACTTATCTATTAGAGCTTTTTATTCTTATTCCTTTTATTTAGTGGAATAATGTCATATAAGACAGGTGCTCTAACCAAACTGAGCTACCGGACCCTACTTTCTCTTGTTACTTTTGATTTAAAAATTTATTTAAATGTTAAACTCTTTCATTAGGAATGATAATTGGTTTAGTGGGCAAACCATCAAGTGGAAAATCTACCTTTTTCAAAGCAGCTACTCTTGCAGAGGTTGCAATTGCACCATATCCTTTTACAACTATAGAAAAGAATGAGGGGGTTGGTTATGTTAAAAAAGAATGTGTTGAAAAAGAATTCAAAGTTAAATGCAAGCCAAAATTTGGTTATTGTATTAATGGAACTAGATTTATTCCTGTAAAGCTTATTGATGTTGCTGGTTTAGTTCCTGGAGCACATAAAGGTAAAGGAAGAGGCAATGCATTTCTTGATGATTTAAGTGAAGCTGATATTTTAATACATGTTCTTGATGCAAGTGGAAAAACAGATGCAGAAGGCAATGTTACTGAAGGCTATAATGTAATTGAAGAAGTTAAATTTTTGCAAGATGAAATTGATTTTTGGATACGCGGTATTTTAGCAAAAAACTGGGAAAAGTTTGCAAGGAAAGTACATACTGAAAAAAAGAAACTTAGTGATGAATTAGCAAAGCAAGTAAGTGGATTGAAAATAAAGGAAGAATCTGTTATTAGGGTTTTGAATGAATTGAATTTAAATGAAAGTATTCTAAAATGGGATGAAAATGATTTGCTTGCATTTGCGAGAAATTTAAGAAAAGAAGCTAAACCAATAATTATTGCTGCAAATAAAATGGATGTTGGAAGTTCAGAAGAAAATCTTAAAAAGTTAAAAGAAGATTTTCCTGATTTGCCAATTATTGCATGTTCATCTGAAATTGAATTGCTATTAAGAGAAGCTGCAAAAAAGAATCTTATTGAATATATTCCTGGAGCAAGTGAATTTGAAATGAAAAAAGAATTAAATGAGCAGCAAAAAAAAGCACTTGAATTTGTTAAAAAGTATTTGCTAAAGCACAAGAATACAGGAATTCAACAATGTTTGAATAATGCTGTTTTTGATATTCTTGGAATGAGAGTTGTTTATCCTGTTGAAAATGAAAATAAACTTATTGACAAAGATGGAAATATTTTACCTGATGCATTTCTTTTACCAAGAAAATCAGATGCATTAAATTTAGCAGAAAAAGTTCATACTGATGTTGCAAAGAATTATCATTCTGCAATTGATGCAAGAACAAAGAAAAGATTGCCAAGAGATTATGAATTAAGAGATGGTGATGTGATTAAGATTATGACTCATTGATCAAAAAAAATTATCTAATTCTCTTGCATTAACTAATTCTATCTCTAAATCCTCTTCAGCTTTGTATTTTGCTGTTGTTTCTATTGCCCTTTTTGAAAAACCAGAAAGACCTATGATATAACCTCTTTGCTTTTTTTCTTGTTGCAAGGCTGTTCTAAAATCTCTTAAGACAGCTGGTCCTACTGTTGGTTTTTTAACTTGAACAGGATCAAGTTGAGAAGTGTAAAGGTCTATTCCAATATCTCTACCAGTTCTTTTTATTCCACCTATTCTTATCAAAACCCAATTTTGAAAACCAAGCCCAGACATTTTTTTAATTTCTTCAAGTTGTTCCTCTCTTAAATCCCAAGGAATAATTTGCGGATATGCTCCTAATTCTTCTAATCTTTCTTTTGTTTCTTCACAACCTTTTTTGGTTATATCAATACCAACCCATTTTCTTTTTAATCTGTAAGCTTCAATAGGTGCTGTTCCACAACCGCAAAAAGGATCTAAAACAATATCACCTTCATTTGAACTTGCTCTAATAATTCTTTCAAGAAGATCATCAGGTTTTTGTGTTGCATAACCTGTTCTTCCAGGAGACCATGTTTGTAATGCATTTATATCTACCCACCAATCTGTCATATGTGCTCCACGCTCTAAGTCACGTGTTTTTCCATCTATGCTAACTCCTCCACGAGATTTAACTAATTCCTGACTTGCATTTGAGTATGGGGTGTACTGCGGATTGAATGTCCGATTCTCTGAGGCAGATTTTGAATAGAAAAAAATTGTGTCATGCTTTCTTGCAAATGCATTTTTAGGAACTCCCCCACCACGATAACACCAAACAATCTCATTTTGAAAATTTTTATAATCAAAGACACTATCTAACATGACTTTAAAATAATGGCTCATTTGCGGGTCACAATGAAAATAAAAAGAGCCTGTTTCTTTCAAAACCTTGTGCATTAGTTCTACTCTTTGATGCATCCAATCAACATATGCATTAATACCCCCTTTACATGCTTTTTCATAAGCTTCGAGTACTGCTTCATCGTTTTTCCCCCATATAGCCCAATATTTTTTATCGGATGAAAATGGTGGATCTAAATAAATTAAATCAATTGATTCCTTAGGAAATCTTTTTAGTACCTCTAAATTATCACCCCAATAAATAGCTTCACTAAGTGGGGGATTACCATATTCATTTATCAATCTTTCTAAGCCCCTAGCCATATTAGATAAAAAACAAAAAAATTTTAATACTTTTCTAAAAGATTAAAAATTTACAATAACCATACAGCAATTAAGAAGTAAAGTATAACAGAAGTTGTATCTGAAATAATTGTTGCAAATGGTCCGCTTCCTAATGCAGGGTCTTTTCCTAATTTATTTATTATTAATGTTGTAAGTAATGCAGTAAAAGATGAGAATATTAATGCAATAAAAATTGAAAATGAGATAACAAATGCAACAAATACTTGGTTCCAGAATAAAGAAACAATTCCAAAAACAACTGCACTAATAATTAGAGAAAGGAAAAATGAGATAAACATTTGTCTTAAAAAATAATATCCTATTTTTAATTCCTTTCCTAATATAGCTAAATCTCTGATAAAAAGCATTTGATTTTGCGTTCCTAAAGCATCACTCATGTAAACTATTGCTGGAATAAAAAATGCCAAGATAATGTATTTTTCTAATGTTGCTGCAAAAAGATTTATGAATGCAGCAATAAAAAGAATTCCAATTAAACCAATAATAAGCCAGGGTATTCTGTGAAAAATAGATGCTTGCAAAGGAGCAGCCATTGTATTTTCATATTTTAAATGAGATTTATGAATTCCTGCAAAATGCAAAATATCTTCTTGTAATGAATGATTTAATATTGAAAGAATTTTATTTGATGGAACAACCCCTAAAAGTTTGCCATTTTTAACAACAGGAATATGTTTCAAATGATGTTTTAATGCTAATTCAGCTGCTTTTTCTTGATTAGCTTCTGGAGAAATAGTAATAAGATTTGTTTTCATTATTTTTTCAACTAATATTTGCTTCTTATGCGCAAATAATTCTTTTATTGAAAAAACTCCAACAAGTTTATCTTGTTCCTCGATTACATAAACATAATCTATTTCTTTTAATTTTTTGATATCTTTATTAATCTTATTTAATACGCTTCCAATTGTGTCTTTCTTTTTTGCTATTGGAACTTCTGTAATAATTTTATGTATAATAGAATCCTTACTTTCTTCCATATTAACCTCTTTTATATTACTAACTTATTCTAAATGTAACTGAAACCATTGCATTTAATTCTAATTGCTTTGGCTGAATATCTGTAACTGCTTTTTGTAATTCATCTGTTCCACTTGCCTCAGCCCTGTAAATTGGATAAGAATAATAACCATAATCACTTGTTGAAACAGAAACTACTCCTGAGACTCTTTTACCTAATCCTTGTGCAATTGAATCTGCTTTTAATCTTGCATTTGCAGTTGCATCTTTTAATAATTCAGCTTTTAGTTCATTTTCCTTTTGCTTGGATATTTCAAAATTTATGTAGCTGATTAAAGCCCCATTATCAACAACTGCATCAACAATTTTTCCTGTTTTATCAAAATCAGTAAGAGAAATTTTCATATTCTGGCTTACAGTATATCCGGTAATTATTTGTCTTCCTGTTTTCCAATCATAATTTGGATAAATATTATATTGCTCTGTTTCAATTTCTTCTTTTGTAAAGCCCTCTTGCATTAAAGCATTAATAACATTTTCAACTATTTCAGAATTTGTGTTCTTTGCTGTTTCAGCTGATTTGTCAATTGTTTGTGTTGAAATATATATAACAACTTTTTCTGGCATAATATTCATTTCTGCACTTCCATCTGTTGTTATTGTTGTTCCTTTATTTCCATAAAAAAGAAATAATGCAATTACTGCAACTAATAAAACAGCAATTGTTACAAAAACAACATTCTTATTAAGTTGATTTGCCATCTTTCTTTTATTGGTTTTTTAATACTTGTCCTTATTTAAAGCTTTTTCTGCTTCAACCATGTAAGTATAAAGTCATTTGCTTTTTTTAGCATCTCTTTTTGATTCTTGTGCTTCATTATACTTAATGCTTCATCTAAAGAAAACCACTTAAAATCATTATGCTCATGACTTATTTTAACATCCTTGCTTAAAGCCTGTGCAACAAAAAAAACAGCTTCCTTGCTTATAAATTCACCTTCAAATTTGAACATGTATTTTATTTTATCTTTAAAACCTGGAATAATCTTTATTTTTATTCCAGCTTCTTCTTGTGCTTCTCTTTCTGCTGTTGCTTCTTCTTGCTCACCTTGCTCAACTAATCCCTTAACAAATCCCCAATAATTTGAATACAGTAAAAGATAAACTGGCTTTTCTTTCTCAATTTTAAAGATGATAGCACCAGAACTTTTGTTATATCTCATTAAAACTTTAGGAAAATTTAAATACTTAAATTTATCTATTGCAGATGCTCACAAAAATTTTATTTGCATTTATTCTTTTTTCAGCATGGTTTGTATATTTATTAATTAAAAAACCTTACAAGAATCCTTATCAGAAAAGACAAAAATTAATATGGAAAAAGACATTCATGGGTGTTTTTATTAATAGTTACTAATTCTAATTCCTAAGATTTAAAAGTTCTAAAGACATCTATCATGAAAAGAGGAAAATGATAAATCTTGATATTGCAGATTTGCTTTATGAAATTGCTGACATTTTTGAATTAAAGAATGTTAATTGGAAACCAAGAGCTTATAGAAGAGCTGCTCAAAGTATTGAAAAATTAGATGAAAATGTTAGTGAAATTTATAAGAAAAAAGGCATTAAAGGCTTAAGAGAAATTCCTGGTGTTGGAGAGGCAATTGCAAAACATATAGAAGAATACTTGCTTAAAGGAAAAGTTAAGAGATTTCAGGAATTGAAGAAAAGTATTCCAAAAGGACTTTCTGAATTATTAGAAGTTTCTAGCTTAGGTGCAAAAAAAGCATCTTTTCTTTACAGAAAACTTGGAATAAAAAATCTTGCTGATTTAAGAAAAGCTGTAAAGCATGGAAAAGTATCAAAATTATCTGGATTTGGAGAAAAAAGCCAAGAAAATATTGGAAAAGGACTGGAAATTCATAAAAAAGGAAAAGAAAGAGCTTTGATTTCTGATGTATTGCCAATTGCAAATTCTATTGTTAATAAGCTTAAGACTTTGAAACAAGTAAAAAGAGTAAATATTGCAGGTTCTTTAGCAAGAATGAAAGAAACAATTGGAGATATTGATATTCTTGTAACATCTTCTCAACCTAAAGCAGTTATTGATTTTTTTACAAGAATGCCAGAAGTAAAAAGAATTATTGCTAAAGGTGATACAAAAGCTACAGTAATATTAAGAAATGAAATGCAAGCTGATTTAAGAGTTTTGAAAGATGAAGAGTATGGTGCAGCACAACAGTATTTTATTGGAAACAAGGAACATAATATTAAATTAAGAGAAATTGCAATTAAGAAAAGATACAAGTTAAGTGAATATGGTTTATTTTATGGTAAAACAAAAATTGCATGCAAAAATGAACAAGACATTTACAAAAAACTTGGATTGCAATATATTCCAATAGAATTAAGAGAAAATAATGGTGAAATCGAAGCTGCAAAAAAACATAAGATTCCTCATTTAATTGAATTTCAAGATATTAAAGGTGATTTGCATGTGCATACAAAATATTCTGATGGTGTTGATACTATTGAAAAGATGGCAGAAGAAGCAAAAAAACTTGGATACAAGTATATTGCAATTGCAGACCATAGCAAAACAAGAAAAATTGCTCATGGTTTAACTGAAAATGAACTTTTGAAACAATGGAAAGAAATTGATAAATTAAATAAAAAATTCAGAAATAAAATTAGAATTCTAAAAAGCAATGAAGTTGATATTCTTGGTAATGGTTCTTTAGATTATTCTGATAAACTACTTAGTAAGATGGAAGTTGTTATTGCATCTGTACATTCTGGTTATAAATCATCAAAAAGGCAAATGACTGACAGAATAATTAAAGCATTAGAAAATAAGTATGTGAATATACTTGCACACCCTACTGGAAGATTAATTAATAGAAGGCCTGAATATGAAATTGATTTGGAACAAATATTTGATGTTGCAAAAGAAAAAAAGAAAATTCTTGAAATAAATGCATTTCCCAATAGACTTGATTTGAAAGATGTTTACATTAAAAGAGCAAAAGAAAAAGGAATTAAGCTTTCAATTGGAACTGATGCACATTCTCATATGCATTTACAATACATGTTTTATGGTGTTTCTCAAGCAAGAAGGGGGTGGGCTGAAAAAAAAGATGTTATTAATACTCTGAATTTGAAAGAATTACTTAGGGTTTTGAGGAGAGATTGATAGAAAGGTTTATAAATAAGTTATACATAGTATAATTACAATGGCACAAACAAAAATTATAGTAAAGAAATGGGGTAATTCCCTTGGAATAGTTTTACCTCATGAATTTGTGGAAGAAGCAAAAATTAAACCAAACAAGGAAATAGAAGTGATTTTAGTAAAAAGTGAGAATGTTGCTAAAAGGACTTTTGGTATGGCAAAGAGTAAATTAGTAAAAGATACTCAAAGATTGAAAAATGAAATCAGAAGAGAACTACACAAGATGAAATAAAATGCTTACATATTTTTTTGATAGCTATGCTTTAATCGAGATTGTGAAAGGATCTGAGAATTATAAAAGATTCCAAGATTCTAGAATAATAACAACAAAATTAAATCTTCTAGAAGTTCACTACATCTTATTAAGGGATGTTAGCAAGGAAATCGCAGACAGATTTTTGTTAGAGTACTATGTTGCATTAATAGATTTTAATAAACAAGATATTATACAAAGTAATGAATTCAAATTAAAATACAAAGATAGAAATCTTTCAATGACAGATTGTTTAGGTTATATTTTGTCTAAAAAATTAGAAATAAAATTCCTCACAGGAGATAAAGAATTTAAAGACTTACTTAATGTTGAATTTATGAAGTAAGTTTGAAAGAGTTACTTAGGGTTTTAAGAAAGGATTAAAAATAGTTTGGATATTCTATGTATAAGTACCAAATATTGTTCCTAAAATTGTGTTAAGTATTATTAAAATCAAGAGTATAAGATTAAATATAATTAAGAAATATAAAGTAAACTCTTTAGATATCTTTAATAATGTTTTCTTTTTTATGTTTAGTAAATACTTAAATCCCAAGAATGGAATTAAGAAGTATATTACAAAGAAATTAAAGATGACTATTATTAACCATGATATGAGGTTTATTGGAAAAGTTTGGGGTGTTGAGAAGAGAGCTATTATAATAAACATTATCGGTAACCAAATTATCCAAACAAAAATAGATTGAAGAATAGAAGAAGTAAATAGTTTAGATAAAGAAATTTTTTGTTTATTTTTTTTGAGGATGTGGTGTGTAGTAAAAAAAGATGTTAAAAGCCAAATTAAAAGCATTATTGCCATAAAAATCAAACCAACAATTGGTAACTCTAAGACCCCAAGATTGCCAATTTGAATATTGATATAAGTCATCTTTTTACTGATTTAATTTTGAATACTTAAAAATATTTCGTTTATTACTTTAACCTAAAACTCCTCAATACTTCTTCCGAATTTTCTGTCTAAGTTTATAATGATGTTGAATGTGGCATCAGACATCATTCTTAATGCATATTCATTCAAATGTGAGGATTTATCTTCTGTATTATGGTAATGTGAAAGTAATTCTGGGATATCAATTCTAAATTTCCTTGAAAAAGTTCCTAAAAGATTTCTTACTGCAAGTTCTATTGGAAAAGCTTCTGCATATAATCTTAAATTATCTTTATCTTGTTTTCTTATTGCTGTAAGGCAGAAAATCTCGCCAAGTGATTTGAATGTTTCATAAGATGAACAGAATGGCATTTTTCCCATTTTTTCATGTTCTACCTTTAACTTATCAAAAACTTTTTCCATAATATCTAATGTTTTGTTTTCTTTATGAGAATCATTTACAGGCCATACTGAGATACTATCACCAGAACCAGATAACGTAAGATTAAAGATTGCAATTGCATTTTCAAATTCATGTTCGTGTGTTTGCAAGTATGCCTTGCTTCCTGCTTTTCCTTTTGGAAATAACAAAGATGATTCTTCTTTATCAAAGAAAATAATTTTTACTTTGCAATTTAACATTCCCCTTTTCTTATATTCACTTAGTCTTCTGTAAACATCCATAGAAACTGCAATTGAAGAAGCATTACCATTAGCTCCTGGACTTCCTGTGTATGCATCATAATGACTTATAAGCAAAATTTCCTTTTTTCCATTACCAATTTCAAGAATAACATTTGTTCCTTTTTGTCCATCAAAATTAAAATTCTCTAATTCATACTCACATGAATTCTGTTCTAGTATCTTAAGAAGTGCTTCTCTTCTATCTTCTTCATTCTTTGCTTCTAATTCAAAAACATAATCCATTAATGCCATTTTCTCTTAATTCCCTTATCCCAAACTACATACTACTTGTTTTAATTGGTTTTATAAATTATTCCCTTTCTACTCTTTTTTATTTACTTAAATTTCTTCTTAACCCTTTTCCCTAATTTTAACTTGCTCTTTTATGTTCTCTGCAAGTAATCTGCTCTTTAATACTTGTGTAAGTTTCTCTATACTTGTTGCCTTGACATCTCTAATATTTCTTATTCCTGCATTATATAGAATTCTTCCTCTAACTTTTCCAATATCTTTTAATCTTATTAAATTAAGAAGTTCTTCTTTTGCTCCATACTTAAGTCTTACTCTGAATTTTGCAATATCAGAAAGAATTTCCTTCTTTCCTAGTAAAATAGCAAGCTGTTCAAAAGAATACAAAAGCCAGTCAGCATTATGAACTTTTACAAGCAATTCACCTGGACGTATCCTATATTTTTCAAATAAATAATCTTCACCCCTTTCATTAAGCCATTCTTCAAACATTAATGCTGTTTTAAAAGAT
Source organism: Nanobdellota archaeon (assembly GCA_018829485.1). GTDB lineage: Archaea > Nanobdellota > Nanobdellia > Pacearchaeales > UBA12030 > JAHJTU01. The sequence continues at coordinate 15,010 of JAHJTU010000028.1, forward strand.
GAAAGATAAAATTCATCAACAAAATCAGGTCTTGAATATAAGTTAAATTCATTCTTAAGAAGTTCTTCTTGTATTTCTTCATATTCAGATTGTTTTACATTAAGCAATGGTTTCATTTCAACTGTTTCACTTATTGCTTGCATTATTCCAATTTCAGTAAGTTTTCTTGCATTATTTTTTTCAACTGATGCCTGTTCAATACACTTAATTAAATGGTGTGCAGATAATGGATCAATGTATAATTGAGAAACCCTAATTCCAAGGTTTGTTGCTCTAAGATTTTCTTTTATTTTACCTTTTTCTTTTTCTCTGCTTTGAATAATAAAACCATATTTTTCCAAATTTGTCAGAATTCTTTCTATTTTTGATTCTATTTTTTCAATATCTCCATATTGGTGTGCCCAAAATGTTTTTTCAAAGAAATCCATAAGTTTTTCTCTTGTTGTTGCAAATGAAACTGCAATTAAACTCAATATGTACATTCTTAATACTGGCTCTAATGCAAGTTTGCTGTAGATTTCTTCTGGTTCTCCCAAAATGTATTTTTCATAAATTATTTCTTTTTCTTTCTCTGTTCTTGCTATGCAAACTGCTTCTCCTTCTGTATGATAACTTGGTCTTCCAGCTCTTCCTGTAAATTGCTTCATTTCCAAAACAGGAATCCATGATTGTGAATAACCTGAAAATCTTCTTAAATCTCTTATAATTGTCCTGTCAGTTGGAAATTCTAAACCCAATGCAAGAGTTGTTGTGCAGGCAATAACTTTAATCTTGCCACTTTTGAATGCAGTTTCAATAAGATTTCTTTGTGCAGGCGCTAATCCAGAATGATGAAATGCAACACCATTTTTAACACATATTGAAAGTTTCTCGCATTGCTTTGTTGATGTTGGCAAAGATGTAAGAATTTTTTTGGCCTCGTCTTCCATTCCTAATATTAACTTTTGTTTGTAAACTTCTCTTGCAAGATTTTCTGCAACACTTTCAGCTGATCTTTTAGAATTAACAAAAACCAATGCCTGCTTGTTTTCTTTTATTGTATGCAATGCCAAATCTAAAGAAGCATCTTTTGTTATTTCATTAATTCCATATCCTTTTCTTTTGCCAAAAAAATCAACATTAGTGAATAAATTAACACCCTCATATAATTTAACTGGCCTCCATGTATCTTTAACAAGTTCTGCTCCAAGCCAATCGGCAAGTTCTTCTGGATTTCCAATTGTTGCTGACAAAGCAATGAACTGTGCTTTCAAAATTTCATTTAACATTGTAATAATTACTTCTAATGTTGGACCCCTATTTGGCTCATTTAGCAAATGGACTTCATCAATAATAATAACTTTAACATTATGTAACCAATCAGCATGATGTCTAATTAAAGAATCTAGTTTTTCATTGCTGCATATTATTATATCATAGTTATGCAAGTAATTGTCAGCAGAATCAAGATCACCAATGCTTAATGCAATTTTAATTCCCAAATCTTCATATTTTGTTTTAAATTCATTATATTTCTCTGTTGCTAATGCCTTTAATGGAACTGTATAAATTGCCTTACCATTATTATCAAGTATTTGTTTTATCATTGCCAATTCTGCAATTAATGTTTTTCCAGATGCTGTTGGGGCTGATACAAGAATATTTTTTCCTTGCAATAAGCCAGCTTTTATTGCTTTTTCTTGTGGTGGTGTAAATTCTTTTATTCTATCTTGAAGTTTTTCATAGAATTTCTTGGGAATCTGATTTTGGACTTCTCTTAATAACATTTTAAAGTCAATGTGTTAAGACTTAAAAAACTATTGAGCTAACAGAAATATTTATAAAACTAAAAGCTGATTTAATAAAGAGATAAAAGAGGAAACCTTTTAGAAAAAGGTTTATCAAAAAAAGATGGATAAAATTAAAGTTGAGTTGTGGGAAAATCCTACTGGTGTGACAATTATTGAAGGTTTTCCAGGGTTTGGGATGGTTGGTACAATTGCTACAGAAGCACTAATGGATCATTTGAAACCAAGATTAATTGGAAGAGTTACATCATACAGATTGCCTGCTATGATTGCTGTGCATGATGGAAAGATTGTTGAGCCATTAGGTATATTCTATGATGAGAAGAATAAGATTGTAATTCAGCATGCAGTTACAAATATTGCTGGTTTGGAATGGGATTTAAGTGAAGCTGTTTTAGAAATTGCAAAAGCATTGAAAGCAAAAGAAATAATAAGTTTAGAAGGAATTGGAAGCTTAGCAAAAAAAGAAGTTAAAGTAAAGCCAAAAGCATTTTATTACTCTAATCATGCAGAAGCAAGAAAGAAATTTGAGGAGATTGGATTAAGTCAATTAAATGAAGGGATTATTGTTGGTGTAACAGGAACTTTAATTTTGAAATCTAAAGAAAAGACAAAGATTTCATGTGTATTTGGAGAAACAGCAACAGGATTTCCAGATAGCAGAGCAGCTGCTACTGTAATAGGTGTTCTTGACAAGTATCTTGGATTAAATGTTCCTTCAGAACCATTATTGAAGAAAGCAGAAGAATTTGAAAGTAAATTGCAAGGCTTATTTGAAAAAATGAAAACCACTGGTGTTGAAAAAGAGAAGAAAGACAGAGTAGGATATATAACTTAAAAGAATAAAACAAAAAATGGGTAAATGGTTGATTTTTTAGCTATTAACAATTATGTGCATTATATTTATGCGGTTGTCATACTCTTAGTTTTCTTAACTTTAGCAAGAATTACATTAGTTATTACTGATTTTTATTTAAGAAAAATAGCTCATAAAACAAGAACAGATTTAGATGATATAATAGTGAAAAGAATTAGGTGGCCAGTTTATTACTTTTTTATAATATGGGGAATTACAATTTCATTAATATACTTGAAATTGCCAGAAAATATTGAGTTTATAATCAAGAAAATCCTGTATTCAATTATAATCTTTTTCTTTGCATTAGTTCTTATTCAGGTAGTCTTAATTATTTTTACAAGGTGGATTAGAAAAAGGGTTTCAAAAACAAGTACAACAATAGATGATGAATTGCTTCCTTTATTTGAAAATTTGATTAAAATTCTTGTAATTGTATTTGCTTTATTATACATCTTGAAAATATGGGGTGTTGAAATAACTCCTTTGCTTGCTGGATTAGGAATTGCTGGATTAGCTGTTGGTTTAGCATTGCAAGATACATTGGGCAATATATTTTCTGGTGTTTCAATTATTGCTGATAGATATTTCAAAGTTGGCGATGTTATTACATTAGAGTCAGGTGAAACAGGAAAAATTCAGGAAATTGGAATTAGAAGTACAAAAATAAGAACATGGGATGAAGAAGTTATGATTATTCCAAATTCACAATTAGCTAATAAAAGAATTATTAATTATGCTAAGCCAGGATTAAGAGCAAGAATTTCATTGGATTTTGGAGTTGTTTATGGAAGTGATCCTGATAAAGTTAAGAAAGTTGTTCTTGATGCTGTAACAAAACTTGCTAAAAAAGAAAAGCACATTTTAACAGAATCCCATGAACCAGAAGTTTTCTTTACTGAAATGGCTGATTATGCATTGAAATTCTCATTAAAAGTTCATGTTGATGATTACAAAAAAAGATATGGAATAAAAGACAAGTTGAATACAGAGGTTTATGCTGCATTAAGAAAAGCAAAAATAGGAATTCCATTCCCAACAAGAACAGTATATGTGAAAAAAGGTTAGGTTTTTTAATTCTGTTTTCTATACTTTTCTATGATAGTCTTAGGAATTGAATCAACAGCACATACTTATGGCTGCAGTATAATTGATACAAGCAAGAAAAAACTAGCATGCATTCTTTCTAATATAAAACAAACATATACAACAGACAAAGGAGGAATTATTCCAATTGATGCAGCAAATTATCATAAAGAAATAAAAAACAAATTACTTGAACAAGCATTGCAAGAAGCAAATGTAAAAATTCAAGACATAGAATTAATAGCATATTCTCAGGCACCTGGATTAGCACCATGTTTAAAAATTGGAATGGAACATGCAAAAGAACTTGCAACAAAATATAAAGTGCCTTTAATTGGTGTAAATCATTGCATTGCACATTTAGAAATAGGAAAACTTTCATGTGAATCAAAAGATCCTGTATTCTTATTTATTTCAGGTGCAAATACACAAGTAATAAGTTATGCTGCTGGAAAGTATAGAATTTTTGGTGAAACACTTGATATGGGTTTGGGAAATTTTATTGATTCATTTGCAAGAATTGCTAAAATTGGTTTTCCAGGTGGACCTAAAATTTCTGAATTAGCTGAAAAAGGAAAGCATTTAATTGAATTGCCATATTCTGTAAAAGGTATGGATGTTGCTTTTTCTGGAATGCTTACAAATCTCAAGCAAAAGTATGAATCAGGCAAATATAATCTGAATGATTTAGCATACTCGTTGCAAGAACATGCATATGCAATGGTAATTGAAGTTTCTGAAAGAGCATTAGCACATTTGAAAAAGAATGAGCTTATTGCAATTGGTGGTGTTGCATCAAATAATAGATTTAGAGAAATGGCTGAAATAATGTGCAAAGAAAGAAATGCAAAATTTTATGTTCCAGGCAAAGATGTTGTTGTTGATAATGCTGCTATGATTGCATATACTGGAGCAATAATGTATAAAGCTGATAAGAAATATGGGACAAGCATAAAAAATGCAGATTTTCTACCATATCAAAGAACAGATGATGTTAATGTTAGATGGGTGAAGTAGTAAAAACAAACAGGAAATAAAAAGATAACTTTAAAAATAAAAGAATTCTGTTATTAGAAACAAATGAGGTTAATTTAAAATGCCACAAGGTAGATGTATGAAATGCAAAAAGCAAGTTGAAATCAAAAACCCACAAGACACAAGCATTAAAGATGGCACAATAAAGGCTGTAAAAGGTGTTTGCCCAAAATGTGGAACAAAGGTTTTTAGAATTGTTGGAAAGAAATAAAATAAAAATCTGAATATAACTTGTTAATTTTGTTTATTTTTTTGAATTTGGATAGAGTTGATAGTAGATATTATAGGCTTCTGGAAGATTTGTGTTAATAAAATTTAAGAAAGAGCTCATTGGAAAAGAACATGAAACACCAGACCCATAAGATACAATACTTGAACGATTTATATGTGTATCATAATGGAAAATACTTTCTGATTCTGATGGTTTTTTTAAAAAATAAGTAAATCCATCTAATGAGTTAACATAAATAGCATCTCTTTTGCAATTATCTATTTCTGCAATTGCATTATGAATACTATCACCATAAAAATTAAGAAGTTCTCTTTCTAATTCTGAAATTTTTTCTTGTGTTTGTGTTTTTATTTCTTTTGACATATTATACTTCAAGATTATTCTTTTTTGCTAATTCAAGAATCCAATTATTTAATGTTGTTTCTTTTTTTGTTCTTTCTTGTATTTCTTTGTTTTTCTTAACAAGAGATTCTAAATGACTTTTTGCTTTTGCATTAATTTGTTCTTGGCTTCTTATTCTATTTAAATCACCAGCATAAAAATTACATTCCAAACAACTAACATCTTTTTCACCATAACCACCAACAAGACAAACTAATTTTGTTTTATCAATTGGACATTCATATTCAGTTTCAAATTCATTATCTACTAAATGATAATTATTTCCTGTTGTTGGTGATGTTACATACTTTTCAAATTCTCCTAAAGAAGAATTGTATTTATTGCCATGTATTGATTCAGGATAATTTGCTGCTATTTTTATTTTCTTTTGTGCTTGTTTTTCTTTTTCCATTTTTCTATATCTTATTCTTCTTTTTTGCTAATTCAAGAATCCAATTATTAAATTCTAATTTTTCTCCTGTTTCTTCTATTAAGCTTTCATTCTTTTTAACAAGATATTCTAAATGACTTTTTGCTTTTTCATTAATTTGTTCTTGTGTTCCTAAATGTATCAGTAAACCATACCTTCCCCCACATTCCACACAACTAACTTTTTTTTCTCCATAACCCCCACAAGTTACAATCAAGGGTGTTTCATCTACCCCACAGTTAAAAATAGTTTCTTCCTGATTACTAGCTAACTCATAATTCCTTCCTGTTGTGGGGGATGTTATAAATCTCCCATAATCTGAAAAGTATGTTACACATTTATCACCTTGAGAAAAAGGATAACGCATTGTAATTTCAATTTTTTTTGGAAGCTTGTCTGGAAAATGTCTTATTTTAACTTTTGGTCTTGAATGTTCTGGATATTTCTTTGCTAATTTTTTCAAAATATCTGGCTTTTTTTCTGCTTTTCCCATACAAATACATAGACTTGTATTTTACTTGTACTTTACTTACCAAAAAGTGTTCACAGAGTTGTATTGCTAGAATTAAAACATCAAATCTTCTTCAACTCTCTTGTAATTGAAAATTTCATCTTTTTTGAACCAATATGCAATTTCATGTTCTGCTTCTTGTTCATTTTCAGATGCATGTATAATATTATGTATTGCTCTTTTATCTTTATTAGCTGCTGCTGGTGAATCAACTGAAAAATCACCCCTTATGCTTCCTAATTCTGCTTTATATGGAAATGTTACTCCTGCTAATTTCCCAACCATATCAATTGCATGAATTCCTTTAATTATCATTTTAACAACAGGACCTGATGTCATGTAAATAATAAGCCATTTCCTAATTTCTAATCCTATTTTATAAGCATCATCTGTTCCATGCCTTGCTTTTGCATCAATTCCATATTCTTTATAACCTGTAAGTGTTTTATTTCCTAATCTTGTAATCCATTCCTTGGTTTTAGGGTAATGCCCATCAATCTTCTCCTTAGATGGTTGGTCCATAGCTAATGCAATAATCTTAAGATTTCTCTGTTCAAATCTTTTAAGAACATCTCCAACTAATCCCCTTTTAACACCATCTGGCTTAACCATGACAAATGTAACTTCCTCTTTTGGATGTCTTTCTTCTTTCATCTTGTCTTTTCCCATTTTATTTTACAATACATAACATTTTTAAATACTTTGCCTTTAAAAAGTTTACATTTAACTTATGACTGATATAGTTGTGAGGGAGGTTAAAATGTCTTATGAAGTTGTTGAAAAAGCTAGAAAAACTGGCAAAATAAAGAAAGGTATTAATGAAGTAACTAAAGCTGTTGAAAGGGGAGAAGCAAAGCTTGTTGTAATAGCAAAAGATGTTTCTCCGCCAGAAGTAGTTCAGCATTTGCCTATTATTTGCAAGGAAAAGGGAATTCCAATTATTGAAGTTGATGAAAAACAAAAACTTGGTATGGCTGCTGGATTAGGTGTTCCTACAGCGGTTATTGCAGTAATTAAAGAAGGAGATACAAAAGAAGAAATTGGCAAAATTGGAAAACCAAAAGCAAAAACTGAAGCCAGGAAATAAAGTAAATAAAGGAAATAAATAAAATGGGCGAACCAAAAAGAAAAGCTAAAGAAGTTAGTTTTGAAGATAAATCTGGAAAAAAAGCTAAATTAATGAAAAGAACAGATGAGGGTGTTTCTCCTGCTGTTGTTCAAGAGATTGTTGGAAGAACTGGTTTTAGAGGAGAAGTTATTCAAGTTAAGGTAAAAATTTTACAAGGACATTCTCAAGGAAAAGTTATGAGAAGAAATGTTAAAGGGCCTGTAAGAGTTAATGATATTCTTATGTTAAGAGAAACTGAAATTGAAGTAAGAAGAATAAGAGGAAAAGTAATGAAAGGAGCATTTAGTTAAAACCCTTTAGAAAAGGTTTTTATCCCAAAACAAAAACCAAAAACAAATTTATGAAAAATGGCAAAGTGTTTTTTTTGCAGCCAAATAATCAAACCAGGAAGAGGAAAGATTTATGTAGCTGCAGATGGAAGAGCAATGCCATTCTGCTCTAGCAAGTGTGAAAAAAACTCAAAACTTGGAAGAAATCCAAAGAAAGTTAATTGGATAAGAAAATCCAAGAAAGGCAAGAAATCTAAAGAATAATTCTAGTTCTTAGCAAGATTTAAAAGAAAAAAGTTTTCTTTATTATGATGGAAACTAAAGTTCAGGCAAGAATTAGGCAACCAATTGTTACAGTTGCAGGACATGTAGATCATGGCAAAACAAGCATACTGGATAGTATAAGGGGCACAATAGTAGCAAAAAAAGAACCAGGTGCAATTACACAAATTATTTCCTGCACAATATTGCCTGCATCACATATTAAAAAGATAGCATCAAAATTACTTGATAAATATAAAATTGACTTGAAAATTCCGGGTGTTTTATTTGTTGACACACCAGGACATGCTGCTTTTACTAATTTGAGAAAAAGGGGTGGAAATCTTGCTGATATTGTTATTCTTGTTATTGATATAAGAGAAGGAATTATGGAACAAACTGTTGAATGCATAAATATCTTAAAAGAAAATAAAATTCCTTTTGTTGTTGCTTTAAATAAAATAGATGCAATATCTGGCTGGCAGAAAAAAGAAAAAGACTTAAGTTCTAGTATTAAATCACAGGCAGATTATACAAGAAAAGAATTTGAAAAGCATTTTTACAATATTGTTGGAAAATTAAATGAACATGGTTTTGATTCTGATTTATTTGAAAGAATAAATGATTTTACAAAACAAGTTCCTTTAGTTCCTGTTTCAGCAAAAACACAAGAAGGCATTCCTGAATTACTTGTTATGCTTGCTGGTTTATCACAGAAATTTTTGGAAAAGAAACTAATACTTAAGGAATTGCAAGCAAAGGGAACAATTCTTGAAGTTAAAAAAGAAAAAACAATAACCTATCTTGAGACTGTTATTTATGAAGGTATTGTAAAACAGGGTTCTAATATTATGATTGGAACTTTTGATAAACCAATAAAAACTAAAATTAGAGCATTATTTGAAGCATTACCATTAGCAAAAGGATTCAAGAGTGTTAATGAAGCTCATGCTGCAACATTTTTAAGATTACAAATTCCTACAGAAGAAATCTTTCCTGGAATGCCTTTAATTGGAATAGAAGATGAAAAACAAATTGCTGATGCTGAAAAAGAACTGAAAAAAGAAATTGAAGAGACAATTAAACTTGATAAAGAAGGAATTGTAATTAAAGCTGATTCCTTGGGAAGTTTGGAAGCATTGATTTTCCAATTGCACAAACAAGGCATAAAAGTCAGCAAAGCAGGAATTGGAGATATAAAGAAGCAGGATATTTTGCATGCAAATTCAATGAAATTAATTGAGAAAATAATTTTAGGGTTTAATGTAAATATTGCAGCAGAAATAGAAAAAGGACAAGAGAAAGTTAAAATTATTACTTCCCCAATTATTTACAAATTGCTTGAAGAACTAGCAGCATGGCAGGATGAAAAAGAAAAAGAAATACTAAGAGAAAAACTTAATGTGACAATGCCATGCAAAATTAAAGTTCTGCCATACATATTCAGGAAAAACAAACCAGCTGTTTTTGGTGTAAGAATTGAAGCAGGAAAACTTAAACAAGGATTAAAATTAATGAATAATGAAGGGAGAAAGATTGATGAGATAAAAACAATTCAAAAAGA
>JAHJTU010000029.1 GCA_018829485.1 Nanobdellota archaeon
AGACTCTTCAAGATTTTGGTGTGCTCATGATTATGAAGAGGGTAAAGAGCCAATAAGTTTTGATAAGCAGTTTGTAAGAAATTATGTTTCTTCTATTGGGTGGAATAAAAAACCTCCAGCTCCTATTTTGCCTTATGGTGTTGTAGAAGGAACAAGAAAAAGATACATTAAAGCATATGAAGCATTAACAGAAAAAAAGTGGGGTTCTTAAAAGATATTTAAACTTCATAATTTTTTATTAGATATGAGATATAATAAATTCAGAAAAGAAAGGCCAGATAAAAAGAGAGAATTAGAACTTATTGAAAAATGGATTTCTGAATTAAAGTATGAACAGCATAAGAAATTAATTATTGTTGAAGGCAAAAAAGACCAAATAGCATTAGCAAAATTTGGAATTAAATCAGAAATAATTCATAAGCCAAATAAATCTTTGAGCGAAGTAGTTGATGAAATTGCAACACATAAAGAGTGTATATTGCTTGTTGATTTAGATAGAGCTGGAAAAAAGTTCTTTGCAAGAATGAAAGAACTTCTGCAGAATTCAAAAGTAAAAATTAATAGTAATTATAGGAACTTCTTATTAACAAAAACAAGATTAAGATTTATTGAAGGGCTTGATACTTATATAGAAAATTTGCAAAGGCAAATTTAGAATAAAATTAATAAAATGGAGCATGTAAAAAAAGAAATAAGAATTCTTGGAATTGATGATGCACCTTTTGATAAAACAGATGACGAATGTTTAATTGTTGGAACTGTTTTTCGTGGTGGTTTGTTTCTTGATGGTTTGCTTAGTTGCAAAGTAAAAGTTGATGGCAATGATGCAACAAAAAAATTAATACATTTGATAAATAAAAGCAAGCACAAAGCACAATTGAAAGTTGTAATGCTTGATGGAATTGCAGTTGCTGGTTTTAATGTTATAAATATAAAAGAATTAAATGAAAAAACAAAATTGCCTGTTATTGTTATAATAAAATATTTTCCTAATTTACCCAGTATTAAAAAAGCTTTACAGAAATTTCCCGATTCAGAAGAGAAATGGACTTACATTCTAAATGCAGGTAAAATCTATGAAACAAAAGTACATAATTCAAAGATTTATTTTCAGATAGCAGGAATTTCAGAAGAAAATGCAAACAAGATAATAAAATTAAGTTCTACAAGAAGCACTCAGCCAGAACCAATAAGAGTTTCACATTTGATTGCATCAGGAATAATAAAAGGAGAAAGTAGGGGCAGGGCATAATAATCAGAATGAGAATTAAACTCTTTTAAGTAATTCAGTAACTTTATCAACATAATCTGCAATTTCTTGTCCTCTTTTTGTTAATCTTACAGCCTTAACTCTTCCTTGTTTTTCAAAGAGAACTAATCCAAATTTTTCCATTCCTTGTAAAATCTTTATAGCATGAGAATAAGTGCAGTCAATTTCCTTGGCAAGAATACTTCCATAACGGCATCTTGAAGACTTTTTCAAAGCAACCAACATTAAAGCTGGTTTCTTCCTGAAAAAAGTGTTGACCGCATCCCTCTTAACCATGATTAACCTCTGATTTTTTAGTTTATTGTATACTAAATCAGTTATATTCAAATGTATATATTAAAATATATAAACCTTTCGGTAAAATTTCTAACAAAAAGTTTAAAACAAGATTTTCATTCTAATTACTGTTAAATTACAAAAGAGAATTTAAAATGTTAGAATCTGATGATAAATTATTTGAAATTTGGAAACAGTTTGACTTTAATATAGATCCTTCTAATGCTGAAACAGAAAAAGAGAAATTTCTGAAAAACAGAGATTATTCTCCAAAGTTTGAATATTTGAGAGTATTAAATTTAGAACATTTCAAAAAAAATCTTCTTAATATTAAAACTGATAATTCATGGATTGGAAAATTAATCAAAGAAAGAATTGAAAATATCTTGAAAAAAGTAGAAATGCTTTCAAATAGAAATAATGAATCTTTTACAAAGTCATCAGTACAATTGTTTGGAAAACCTAGCAAAGAAACAACAGATGAAGCAAAAAAATTATTGCAATTAAGGGAGGAATTAGAAATAAAGAATCTTTTTTGCACAGATGCGAGAAGAATTATCTCTAGAGCACTTGTTGAAAATAAATTAAGGGGTTGGCGTGTAGAATTAAGAGATGATATGAGTGCTACTGCAAAAGTAGATTCTGCTGACAGGATAGTTTGCATAAAAACTGGTGAAAAGTTTTCTGGTTCTGGAATTGAAAGACTAATTGTTCATGAATTGCAAACACATGCTTTTAGATTGGAAAATGCAAGATTGCAAAAGTACAAGTTATTTCAAATTGGATTTCCAAATTATTTAGTAACAGAAGAAGGAATAGCAACATTAAATGAAGAAAAAGCAGAATATCTTTTGAATGATAAAATAAAAAAGCTTTATGCTGGAAGAATTATTGCAGTAAATCTTGCATTAGAAAAAGGATTTGCA
>JAHJTU010000030.1 GCA_018829485.1 Nanobdellota archaeon
ATGCTTGCTGGAATGAATGGATTAGAAACTGGAAATGGAATAATAATCCTTGCTACATTAGCTTTCTTAATATGGAAAGCTGGAGCATTTTGGGCTTCTGTTTTGGCTTTAATTGTTGTATTCTCATTATTGGCATTTTTATTATTTAATAAGTATCCTGCAAGAATATTTCCCGGAGATACACTTACTTATTCTATTGGTGCTATAATTGCTGCAATAGCAATTACTGGAAATGCTGAAAAGGCAACTTTCATATTATTCTTGCCTTATATTGCTGAATTTTTCTTGAAAGCAAGAGCAAGATTCAAAAAAGAAAGTTTTGTGAAAGTGCAGAAAGATGGTTCCCTAGAAATGTTGTATAATAAGATTTATAGTTTAACACACTTAAGTTTATGGATATTGAAAAAAATAAAGCCAAGCAAAAAGGTTTATGAAAAGGATATTGTTTATTCATTATGGTTTATTGAATTAGTACTTGCAATGATTGTAATTTTTTTAATTTAAGATAAAATGAAAATAATAATAACAGGCGGGGCAGGGTTTATTGGAAGTCATTTAGTTGAAACTCTTTCTGAAAAAGCAGAAGTAAAAGTAATTGATAATTTATCTTCTGGAAAGCTTGAAAATATTAAGCCTTTTCTTGATAAAATAAAATTTGTTGAAGGAGATATACTTGATTTAGAATTTCTAAAAGAAGAATTTCTTGGATATGATTATTTAATTCATTTAGCAGCATCTATAGAAGTTGTATCAAAAAGTTTTGAACAGATTCTTGATATAAATAAAATAAATGTTGAGGGCACTTTAAAAGTTCTGATTGCTGCAAAAGAAGCTGGAATTAAAAGGGTTGTTTTTGCTTCTTCATGTGCAGTATATGGAAATCAAGAAAGGGGAATAGAAAATGCTATAACAAAACCAATTTCTCCTTATGCATCCACAAAATTAATAGGGGAGAATTATTGTACTTTTTTTAATAGTATTGGACTAGAAATTGTGAATTTGAGATTTTTCAATGTTTATGGAAAAAGACAAAATTTAGATTATGCTGCTGTTATTCCTACTTTTATCAATTTAATAAAACAAGAAAAGCAGCCAATTGTTTATGGCAATGGAAAACAAACAAGAGACTTTGTTTATGTAAAAGATGTTGTTGAAGCATGTATTCTTGCAATAGAAAATGAAAAAGCTGCAGGAGAAACATTTAATATTGCAGCTGGAAAAAGCATAACTATCTTGGGTCTTATTGATGTAATAAATAAAATACTTGATAAGGATATAAAGCCAATTTTTAAAGATTCAAGAAAAGGAGATATAATTAAAAGTAGTGCTGATACTGAAAAAGCAAAGAAGATTCTTGGATTTGAGGCAAAATATAATCTTGAACAGGGTATAAGGGACATATTGAAAAATGAATAAAAAAATTTCTATTTTAATTCCAGTGTATAATGAAGAAAGAAATATTAAACCTCTTTATGATAGATTAGAAAAAGTAATGAATAAAGAAAAGTATGATTATGAAATTCTTTTTGTTGATGATGGAAGTAGAGATAATACAGAAAAAGAAATTGAGAAATTACATAAGAAAAATAGAAAAGTAAGATTAATTGTTTTTAGCAAGAATTATGGAAAGGCAGATGCAATGCAGGCAGGATTTGATTCTTCTAATGGGGATGTAATTATAACAATGGATGGAGATTTACAGGATTTGCCAGAAGAGATTCCTTCTTTTTTAAAAGAAATTGGAAAATCAGATTTAGTTGTTGGATGGAGATATAAAAGGCATGATAAATTTCTAAAAAAAGTTCCTTCATTAATTTTTAATAATTTAGCAAGATTTTTGATAGGATTAAAGATTCATGATGCCAATTGTGGTTTTAAAGTTATGAAAAAAGAAGTTGCAAGAAATATAGAAATGTATGGGGAATTGCATAGGTATTTGCCTGCTTTAGCTCATGTAAAGGGTTATAAAGTTTCCGAGATTAAGATAAAACATGCAGAAAGACTGCATGGTAAAACAAAATACGGTGCAAATAGAATGGTTAGGGGATTTTTTGACTTATTAACTGTAAAATTTTTATCTAGTTTTGCTAAAAGGCCATTTCACTTTTTTGGTGGATTAGGATTATTTAGTTTCCTAATTGGCTTTGTTATTGGTTCTTGGCTATTTATATTGTGGTTACTTACAGGAACAATTGGGGGGCATACTCCTGCTGCAATATTCAGCATGTTGCTTCTTATTCTTGGAATTCAATTAATTTCATTGGGATTACTTGGTGAAATGATTGCTTCAATAAAGTCAAAAGAAAAGCCTTACAACATAAAAAGAAAGCTATAAAAGTTTTTTTCTCTATTAATCAGAAGGTTAAGGAAAGATGAAAGTATTGTATATTGTGTCAAGTTTCCCAAGAAATGAAAAAGATACTTATGTAAGGTGGCTTTTGGAGAATGTAAAAAGGCTTTCTGAAAAAAATGTTGAGATTAC
>JAHJTU010000031.1 GCA_018829485.1 Nanobdellota archaeon
AAATATTTTTAAGTCTCAAAATACTAGTAAAAAGAAAGAGATAAAAGAGATTTAGGAAATGGAAGAAGAAGAGGCAATTGCAGCTGGTATTAAGCAGGCATTAAAAAAAGGTGATGATATTAACAAGGCAATTAGAAGTTTCCTTAATGCAGGTTATCCAAGAGAATTAGTAGAAAGAGCAGCAAGAAAAGCAACTGGTTCTAATGTTAATATGCCAACAGAGCAAGAAAGACAACAGCCAATACAAAGAAGCCAGCAGCAACCAAGCAGACAGCAACCAAGCAGACAGGCACCAGGACAGCCAACATATCAACAACCAAGACAAATGACAACACAACAACCAACACAAAGGCAATATCCCATGCCAAGCAGACAGATGCCTTATCAAAGACCAGAATTAAGACAACCAATTCATAGAATGCCAGATTATAAAGATTATAATTTTAAACCATTAAAAAAAGAATTTGCAGCAGAAAAAACATCAAAAAGTAATTTTCTAGAATGGACTATTGCAATTATTGTTATAATATTAACCTTGTTATTAAATGGATTTCTTATTTGGAAGTTTATGTTAGGGTAGGATTAATCTTCTTTTCCTTCTGCTTTTTTGATTATTTCCATGGTTTTTGCAATAATATCATATGTAGTTAAATTATTTCTATCACCACTAGCATAAAGGGGGGTAATTGCACGCCCCCCTCCAACAAGTCTTACATGATCTACATTTCTTTCTGCCCCGCCTGTTTTTTGATAATCTAAGTTTTCATAAACACTAATATTAAGGGCTTTCTTGCTACTAGTATATCTATCATCAGAGATTTGTATTAGATATTTGGAACAAGGACTATAAGGAAATTTAAAAAATTCATAAACAAGATTCTCAATATTTTTTTCCTCTTTTTTAAGTCTTGCTTTATTTCTTCTTTCTATTGCTTGCTCTTTCTTCTCTTTCTCTTTTTCTTCTAATGTCTTCCCTTTTGTCTTAGCCATAAATACACAAGTACAGAAAAATATATAAATATTTCTGAAAATCTAAGAAAAAAGAAAATCAAATCCTAAAGAGTCAATCTTTGCCCGTCTTTCATTATATGCACAGTCTTGCCAATCTTATAACCCATTTCAGTGCATAATTCTGCTAATGAAGCAAGTTTCTGCATATCACCATGAGCAGGAATAACATTCTGTGGTTTAAGCATTTTAATTAAATCTCTTAAATCTTCTCTTGCAGCATGTCCACTTACATGTATATCAGTAAAAATCCTTGCATGTTTTTCTCTAAGTCTTCTGTCAAGTGCTTTTCTGTTCATTATATTTACAGGTGCAGGAATTGTCTTACTACTAAAGATAACATTGTCAGTATGCGAAAAATTATATGGCAATTTTCCATTAGCCATTCTCACAAGAACACTTCCAGGCTCACCCTGATGTCCTGTACATACAAGCAAATATCTGTTCTTTTTTTCAGAAACTTTTCTAAGAATTTTCTTAATATCTTTCTTGTAAGTGTAAATTCCTATATCTTTATGAAAATCAATTAATTTAGCTCTTGCAGCAGCACCAACATATTTGTCTAAGGATCTTCCTAAAAAGATTATTTTTCTGTCAAGCTGCTTTCCAAAATCAACAATGCTTTTTAATCTTGCAATATGGGATGAGAAGGTTGTAACAATAATGCACCCATCTTCATTTTGTGAATTAAGCATTACATCTCCAAGCATTTCTCTTGCTATTTTCTCTGGTGGTGTTTTTTGCTCTAAATGTGCATACAAAGAATCAACAATTAAAGTATGAATTCCTCCTTCTGCAATTTTCTTTAATCTTGCATAATTTGGCTTCTTGCCAATAACAGGAAAATTATCAAACTTAAAATCAGATGCATAAACAACAGCTCCTTGATCAGTATGCACAACAACAATAGAACTTTGCAATGTAGAATGAGTAACATGTAAAAACTCTACATCAGTATTTCCTATATTAAAATGAGAATTGGGCATTACTGGTTTTCTATTATTAACCATTTTTACCCCATTATCTTTTGCAATAGAATTCAAAACTTCATTAGTAAAAGGTGTTGAAAAAATATCTGCATTATATTTCCTTTCTAAATAAGGAACAGCACCAACATGATCTAAATGCGCATGTCCTACAAAAATTCCCCTAACTTTTTTTCTTATATTTGATATTACAGAATCATTTGGAAATGCTCCTATTTCCTTTAATCTTGAAGGAGTATGTTTCTCTTCTTCTAATTCAACAATAGGAGGTAAATACAATCCACAATCAAAAATATATGCTTCTTTATCTAATTCAAGAGCAAGCATGTTCTTGCCAACTTCACTAAATCCACCAACAGAATGAAATTTCATCTTATTTCCGTTTTTGCAGAAGCTTTTTCTAAAAGCTTTATCCTATCTTTATCCTTCTTCTCCTTGATTTTGATATCATATTTTTTAAATTGCCTTCTTTGAAATTTGCACACCCAAGCGTATGTTCCTTATATTTCACCATTACATATCCTGGATTCAAATCTCTTTTTTCTCCTACTTCTAAATCTTCACCTCTTATAAATCTTTCAGCATCATCCTTGTCAAGTGCAATAAAATTCTTCTTTATGTGCTTTCCAAATAATTGC
>JAHJTU010000032.1 GCA_018829485.1 Nanobdellota archaeon
AAAGTTGCATATTCTATAGCAGGAGAAGCAAGAAATAAAGGCTTGGATCCTATTGATAAAGTTGAGATTCCAATTGCTACTGATTTGCCTGAAAGAGTTACTGGATTAGTTTCAACATTAATCCCACAAATAAAAGATGAAAAAATTGAAAGAAGAATAAGAGCATTAGAAAAAGAGCATGGCTTCTTACATCCTATTGTTGCATTTTTAATTGCAGATGAAATTGCATCTGAAAAATTTTCTAAATTTACTAATAAACTTGAAGCAATTGAAGCTGGCGTAAGAACAGGATTTGCATACTTGACTTTAGGAAGTGTTTCATCTCCTTTAGAAGGATTTACAAGAATAAAATTAAGAGAAACTCCAAATGGAGAAACATTCTCAGTTTATTATTCAGGACCAATAAGAAGTGCAGGAGGAACAGCAGCAGCATTAAGTGTTTTGCTTATTGATTATTTAAGGGAAAAGTTTGGCTATGCAAAATATGAAGCAAGTGAATTAGAAATCAAAAGAGCTATAACAGAAGTTACAGATTATCATGAAAGAGGAACTAATTTACAATACTTCCCTTCTGAAAAAGAGATAGAAATAATAATGAAATACTTACCTGTTCAAGTTACAGGAGATGCATCAGAGATTTTTGAAGTTTCAAATTACAAATCAGTTGAAAATATTGAAACACCAAAAGTAAGGGGTGGTTTTTGTCTTGTAATTGCAGAATGTCTTGCACAAAAAGCTGCAAAGGTTTCAGGAATTATTAATGATTTAAGACAGAAAAATATCCCACTTACAGAATGGGATTTTCTTGAAAAAGTTGCTGTATCACAAAAAAAGAAAAAATCTGAAAAAGAAAGCAAGGAAGCAGTTTACATAAAAGATTTGGTTGCAGGCAGACCAATCTTAGGCCATCCATCAAGGAACGGAGCATTTAGATTAAGATATGGAAGAACAAGAGCATCAGGATTTAGTGCAGCTGCAATTAATCCTATTTTGTCATACTTCTTAAATGAGTTTATTGCAATTGGAACACAATTAAGAACAGAAAGGCCTGGAAAAAGTACTGCAATCACTTTCTGTGATACTATAGAACCCCCAATAATTAAATTAGATAATGGGAGTGTAATAAAACCCAAAACAATTGAAGAAGCAAAAAAATATTCTAAACAATTTAAAGAGATTATTTATCTTGGAGATATATTATTCGCATATGGGGATTTTTACAATAGAAACCACCCATTAATGCCATGTGGTTATAATGAAGAATATTGGAAAGCAGAGTTAAAAGATAAAAATATACAAATAGAAGGGTTACATGAAAAGATAACATTTGAAAATGCCCTTAAAATAAGCGAAGAATATGAGATGCCTTTACATCCTGATTTTATTTTTTATTGGAAGTCAATTAATGCTTTTCAATTAAGAGAATTACTAAGATGGTTGTTAAAAGCAAAAATAAGAGATGAGATTGTATTGCCATTAAAAGATTTTGAAGAAGCAAAAAGAGCATTAGAATTAATTGGTTGCCAGCATTTGGTTATTGCAGATAAAGTTGTAATAAAAGAAGATTCAAAATCACTTTTGTATAATTTAGGACTTCTTAATTTAACACAAGAACAAGAAAAAGAAAAAATAGAAGAAGCAATTAATTTAATTGATAAATCTCCAATTGATTCTCTTGATGTAATAAATTCTTTATGTAAATCTAGAATAAGAGACAAATGCGGAACTTTTATTGGAACAAGAATGGGAAGACCAGAAAAAGCAAAGCCAAGAAAACTTACTGGACAGCCAAATGTTTTATTTCCTGTTGGAAATCAAGGCGGAAGATTAAGAAGTTTTCAAGAAGCAATAAAAAATGGAAAAGTTGTTGCTGATTTTCCAATTTATTATTGTGAAAATTGTGAAGAAGAAACAATTTACTATATTTGTGAGAAATGTAACAAAGCAACAAAAAGAATGGCTTATTGTGAATTATGCAAAACAAGGGTTGATGGAAAATGTTCAAGGCATGGAAAAGGCAAACTTTACACAATTAAATCAATTGACATACAGCATTATTTTGATGTCGCAAAAAAGAAATTGAATCTTACAGATGCAGAAATGCCTGCTTTAGTTAAAGGAGTAAGAGGAACTTCATCATCTTCACATATTGTTGAAAATCTTAGCAAAGGAATTTTAAGAGCTTTATTTGGGTTAAGTGTAAATAAAGATGGAACAATCAGGGCTGATTTAACAGAATTACCATTAACACATTTTAAATCAAAAGAAATTGGAACAAATATTGAGAAATTAAGAGAGTTAGGTTATACAAAAGATATTGATGGCAAGGAATTGAAAGATGAGAATCAAGTTTTAGAATTAAAACCACATGATCTTCTTATTCCTTTATGTCCTGAAAGTCTTGATGAAAGGGTTGATGAATTATTTGTAAAAACAGCTGCATTTATTGATAATCTTCTTGTTAGATTTTATAATTTAAGGCCCTTCTATAATATAAAAAGTAGAGAAGATTTAGTAGGACATTTAGTTGTTGGATTATCTCCACATACAAGTGTTGGTGTTATTGGAAGAATAATTGGTTTCTCATCAATTCAAGCATTATATGCACATCCATTATGGCATTCTGCATTGAGAAGAGATTGCGATGGTGATGAAGCTGCATTAATGCTTTTGCTTGATTGTTTGATTAATTTCTCTCATTATTACTTGCCATCTCATAGAGGAAGCACACAAGATGCACCCTTAATTTTAAATACAAGAATAAAAGCAAGTGAAGTTGATGATATGGTTTTTGATATTGAAACAGATAAAGATTATCCTTTGGAATTGTACAAGAAAGCAGAAAATTTTGCATCTCCAAGAAGTATTAAGATTCCCCAAATAAGAGATATGCTTGATACTGGGGTGAAAGGATTAAGGTATACACATGAAACAACAAATATCAATACTGGAGTAACTTGCAGTGCTTATAAAAGATTAGAAAAGATGGATGATAAAGTTGAAAAGCAAATGGAAGTTGCAGTTAAAATAAGAGCTGTTGATGAAACTGATGTTGCGAGATTAGTTATTGAAAGGCATTTTATTAGAGATATTAAAGGTAACTTGAGAAAGTTTTCAAGCCAACAATTCAGATGCACTAAATGCAATGAAAAATTCAGAAGGCCGCCATTAAGTGGAAAATGCACTTTTTGTAAGGGAAATATTATGTTTACTGTTTCAGAAGGGGGTATTATAAAATATCTTGATTCTGCATTGAATTTGGCACAAAATTATAATGTTGATGCTTACATAAAACAGAATCTTGAATTACTCAAGAGAAATATTGAAAGTGTTTTTGGAAGAGAGAAAGAAAAGCAAGTTGCATTACAGGAATTTATGAAATAATAAAATCATAACAAGAATAAAAGAATTACGGGCACAATTAAACAACCCATAAGATGCATTTTTCTAATTCCAAGTATTGATGCAAGAATTCCAATTGATGTTCCTATTAAAAGAATAAGCAAAGAATACCAACCTGAAATTATTATTGATAAAAGTGTAATAAATACAATCATAACTAATGAAATTCTGCTGTAATTTAATTTATAGATTTTTTTAGCAAAAAATTTGGCAAGAGCAAGTGTTAGAAAAACTGCAAAACCAGAAACAAAAAGCATTATAGAAATGAATAAGAGCAAGTGCATTAATGAAAAGTTTTCAAGAAACTTTCCTACAACAACAGCTGCTCCATGTCTTGGTTTTGATATTGTATATAATGCAACAAATCCTAATCCCATTGTTATTGTTGATATTGCTCCAATAAGTACAAGAAATGATTTTCTATTTAATTTAGTAATACTTGAACCAATAACAGCTCCTTGTGATGCTCCTAATCCTGGCAAAAATGAAACTAATGCTCCTGAAATTATGCTTGAAAATAATACACTTGGAATGCCTTGTACTTTTCTTTGTATTCTGAAATTCTGCTTTGGTATTTTAACTTTTTTCATAAAACTTATTGCCAGCAAAGAAGTTCCAAATAATCCACCAAGTAAAGGAAATAATGGCTGTTTAATTGCATAAAAATTTAATGTAAAAATTCCAAGAATTCCAGATAACATGAATAAAAAGAAAGCAAAGAATTTTTTCTCATCTCTTAAAATTAAAAATGCAGAAACAGCAATTAATATGTATGCCATAATTTTGCTTAAGAATTCATAATATTTTGGCAAAAAGTATAAGTAGAAAGGCAAGATAAATATGATAATAAAGATTCCAAAAATACTTCCAATTACTGTTAATCTTACTGCTTCATATCCTCTTCCTTTTAATAACATTTCATGTCCTGGTAAAACACTTAATGCTGTTTCTTCTTCAGGAACTCCAAGAAAAATTGCAGGTAAAACATCAAGAAATGTATGTGTTATTGCCATTGAAACAACAAATACTGCAATAATTAATGGAGAAAAATACTGCAATAAGATAACAGAAAAAGCAAGCAAAGATGCTGCAACAAGATTAATATGAATTCCTGGAAATAATCCTGTAAATGTGCCAGCAATGATTCCTATAATTGAGAAAATAATTATTTCTAACCACATTTTTCACAAGCATATTCAGAAATTTCTATTTGTAATTGTCCCCTATATTCTGAAACTTTGCCAATAATCTCCATATTTTCATTTTCAGGAAACTGAATTTTGTTGTTTTGTTTGTAAATAATTCCCTCTATTTCTGAACTTGAATCTTGAATTGTTAAGATATACAATCCATCTGTTTCTCTTACACTTGTAATTTTGCCAGAAATCTTAACATATTCATCAAACATTTTCTGATTTATTTCACTTATTGGAATTAATTTTGGCTCAATGTTTTCAGAAAGAAAAAACAAGAAAAGCAAGCCTATGAAAGATGTTACTAATGACACTTTCAATAGTGTTTGTGTTTTCATAATATGTTATAGAAAATAATGCTTAAAGCTAAATGCTGTTGTTTCTACTACAACCATTAAGAAAGATTTAAATTATGTTTTTTCTTTATTTGGACATGGTTGTTAAATCAAAAAAGGGGGAAACTGAAAAGTTGATTTTAACTGGATTATCTAATTGGCAGGATGAAACTTATATAAGATTGCATGTTGGCAAAAATAGTACAAAAGCACTTTTTGTTTTGGATTGTTTTTTATCTGACTTGGGAATTACTTACAGAATTTTTAAAGAATGTCTTGAAAGTAAAAACAAGACATGCAATTACAAAGAATTTGTAACTAATCATTATTTTTTCAAAAATAAAAAATATAAGATACATTTGATTTTTGGAGAAAGGAATATACATTTAATTGTTAGAACACCAAAATCAAGAACACATGAAATGCTTAGTATATTGAAAGATTATGTAAAATCTATGAAAGAAGCAAAAAAGATGTAAATAATTAAAATGAACACACAAAAAAGACTTGAGTTAATTAAGAAAGATGTTGATGAGATTTTAGTTGAAAATGAACTAAAGTATTTATTAGAACAAGGGGTTAAGTTAAATCATTATATTGGATTTGAGATTTCTGGTTTTGTGCATCTTGGAACAGGAATTCAAAGTATGAAAAAAGTCAGGGATTTTCAAAAAGCAGGAGTAAATTGTTCTATTTTCTTGGCTGATTGGCATAGCTGGATTAATAATAAACTTGGTGGAGATATGGAAAAAATAAGAAAAATTGCTGGTGGTTATTTTAAAGAAGCATTAAAAACATCATTAAAATGTGTTGGTGGAAATCCTGATAAGGTTAAATTTGTTCTTGGTTCTGATTTGTACCATAATAATGATAATTATTGGCAAACTATGATTGAAATAAGCAAAGAAATAACTTTAAGCAGAGTGCAAAGATCAATAACTATTATGGGAAGAAAAGAAGGAGAAGCAATTAATTTTGCACAATTAATTTATCCTCCAATGCAATCAGCAGATATTTTTACACAAAACATAAATCT
Organism: Nanobdellota archaeon; assembly: GCA_018829485.1. Taxonomy (GTDB): domain Archaea; phylum Nanobdellota; class Nanobdellia; order Pacearchaeales; family UBA12030; genus JAHJTU01. The sequence goes on from JAHJTU010000032.1 coordinate 5,967, forward strand.
TGCTCATGCAGGTTCAGATCAAAGAAGTGCACATGTTATTGCAAGAGAAGTAGCATTAAAATTAAAAACACAACCTTTAATTTATAAAAATAAAAAATATAAACCAATAACAATACATCATCATTTGATTTTAGGATTACAAAAGCCACAAACATGGCCAATTGATAAAAATAAAATAAGAGAAATTTGGAGTTCTATGAAAATGAGTAAATCCATTCCAAAATCAGCTGTTTTTATTCATGATTCTCCAAATGAAATTAAAGAAAAATTAAATTCTGCATTTTGTCCTGTAAAAGAAATTACATTTAATCCTGTTTTAGATTGGGTAAAACATTTGGTTTTCTTAGATGATAATTCAACTTTCAAAATAGAAAGAGAAAAGAAGTATGGTGGTGACATTATCTTTGAAAATTATAATGAATTAGAAAAGCAATATTCTAAAGGTGATATACATCCACAAGATTTGAAAAATGCAACTGCCAATTCTTTAATAAAAATACTTGAACCAGCAAGGAAGCACTTTTCTCAACCAAAAAACAAAAAATTATTAGATGAATTAAACCATCTTACAATTACTCGCTAAAGTTAAAAACCTTTGTATCTTTTTTCTAGTATGACAATAATAGTGAAGGTTCCATGCATTAATGCAATGGATAAGACAAAAGGATGTGAGAAAGCTCCTGATGCTATTTTGCAGGAAATGGATGAATTTTATAGCAATGAATCTTTTTTAAATCCTAAATTTGACATTTCAGAAATCCAAGTTGATTTAAAGAATCTTGATGAAACTAATAACAACATACACAAAGAAGCAAAAAAACTTTTTCAGGAACACGAGAATGAAAGAGTAATATTTCTTGGAGGAGATCATTCTATATCTTATTCTTTAGTTAAGGCTTTTTTTGAAACACATAAAGATGCTGGTTTGCTTGTATTAGATGCACATGCTGATTGTATGCATAATTTTCAGCCAGCAACACATGAAGATTGGTTAAAAACATTAATTGAAAATGGGAATATTAAAGCAGAAAATGTTTTGCTTGTTGGATTAAGGAATTTAGATGAAATTGAAATAAGTTTTTTGAACAAGAATAAAGTAAATTCCTTTTCATGCAAGGAAATTTTTAATGAAGGATTACAAGAAACAACACATGCAATTATGGAGATATTAAGAAAATACAAAAACTTGTACTTGAGTTTAGATATTGATATTGCTGATCCTGCATTTGCACCTTCTGTGTCTTATGCTGAGCCAGGTGGATTAACAAGCAGAGAATTAATTTATTTTATACAGAAAATCTTGCTTTTAAAGAATTTGAAAGCAGCTGATATTGTTGAAGTTAATGCTGCAGATGATAATGGATTAACAACAAAACTTGCTGCTAAGATAGCTAAGGAGTTACTATGAGATGTTTTATTTCTATTGATGTTCCAGAGAATTTAAGAGAAGAACTTATTAAAATTCAAGAACAATTAAAAATGCAAGATTTGAATGCCAAGTTTGTTGAAAAAGATAATTTTCATTTAACATTGAAATTTATTGGTGAAATTTCTGATTCTAAAATTGAAAGTATAAAAGAAAAGCTTAAGCAAGTTAAATATAGGAAATTTAAAACACATTTTGGCAAGCTTGGTGTATTTCCTTCTGAGAATTATATAAGAGTTATTTGGCTTTCATTAGAGCCTGAACAAGAGTTTAGCAAGATTGCATCTCAGATAAATACTTTTTTGCCATTTGGAGATAAAAGATTTGCATCTCATGTAACTTTGGCTCGTGTGAGAATGATTAAAGACAAGAAATCTTTGATTGAAAAAATAAAGAAAATTAAAATTCCAAAAATGGAATTTAATGTTGAGAATTTTAAGCTTAAGAAAAGCGCTGTAATGAGAACAGGTCCAGTTTATGAGGATTTGTGTGTTTATGATTTGTGAGTTTTACTATGGGGGCAAAATGG
>JAHJTU010000033.1 GCA_018829485.1 Nanobdellota archaeon
GTGAAATTTAATGAATAATTTCCAGAAGTTACTATATTAATGCTTGTTCTATTAACTTCTCCTGTGCCTTGCTTTACAACAACAAAAGTCATATTTGCTGCATCTGAAACACCATCAAATATTGTTGCATTAATTTTTAATGAGCTTGATGAAGAATACTTATTATTTTGTGGAACAGGTGGTGTAAAGTAAACAGTTGGATTAGCATTATCAACTGCGTAATAACCAGTGCAAACACCAATACTCCAAGTATCTGCATTTTTACATTTAGAACATAAATACCATTGATTATCATCAGGATTATTTTCACTAGTATTTACAACACAATCAGGATCTAATTCAGTCAAATAACATGTACTTACATCTATTTCACCAGGATCACAATTACCACCTTCAGAAAGTGGAGACCAGCAATGTCTAATATAAGTTGTAGCAATTCCAGCATCACAAGTTATTGTTACAGAAGCATTATAAGGAGACCAACCAGTCCTATCAATGGGATTATGAGATGTTATAATAGCGTAAACAATTGTTGCCAAAATTATGAAAATTAATAATGAAAATAAAAGAATTTTATTGAATTTCATTTCCCACCCCCTTTCTTCTTATTCTTTTTTTTCTGTTCTTCTTTCACTTCTAACAAAATAGTATCCTCATCAGATATGGCAACTGTAATGTATTTGCCTTCTAATTTGAATCTTTCAACTGTTTCCGCAGGTATAGTTATAACATAAGAATTACCAGATTTCCAAATTTTCCTATCAAATTCCCTCTTCATAGTACTATTGTATTTACATAATAATACATTGTAAGCACTTATAAATTTATCGTTAAAGCACTAAAAACAAGAGAAAAAACCAATACTAAGAATAAGACTTGGCAATTCCTGAGCCAATAAAGCCATTTCCAGTATCATAATTAGCATTCACAATAATAGAATCATAATCAGAATATTTACTTCTATCAATCTCTATAATCCATACTTGTCTTTCAGAATCATAACTCTGTTCTTGAATCCATTTTTCTGTATAAATAAAATCAACATAATTTCCTTGATTTGTTGAATCATACAATCTAATCTTGTCTATACTAAGTAATTCTGGATTACAATCTTCAGAAAATGCTCCATCAAGAAAGGCGCATGTAAATATTGCTTCTGTAACTTGATTTTTATTCTCAAATTCTAAATCAAGTAAAATTCCCCTTCCTCTTCCTTCTGTTTTTTCAGTTGGCTCTTCTGTCTCAGTTATAAATGAACTTTCCAATTGTAAAGGAAAAATTGCATCTTTAATGTAATTGTATGGAATTTTAATTACAATAATGGTTGTTTGTCCGCTTTTTCTTAATTCATACTCTAATGTTTTTATATTTCCTAATGCATCTGTTAATGTTGCGACATCTAAAAAGAAATTATTAAAATCTATTTTACTTGATGTCTGCACTGCAGTTTTTTCATCCCATTTATTACCATTTATAAAAATATTTGAATTTTTCAATGCAAAGGGCATAATAATTTCAATTTCAGGATTATTTGTTAAAATTTTTGAATCTGGAACAAAAAACCTTGTTGCAACATTAAATAAAATTTTTTGTTTTAATTCTAAAGAATTTATTTCATAAATCAAATTTATTCCATTACCAAAAGCATTTTCATACAAGATATTATCATCAAAATTAACTTCAACGTTTTCTGCTTTACTTATTGGTTGGATATATTTATCAGCTGTATATCTAATTTCTGATGGTGAAAAATCCATCTCAGTATTTCCTTTCTTGTACTTTGTGGAATACTCTTCATCAAAATTTTGCTTAAAATAAACAATATATCCTTCACTTGAAACTGAATAATCATAATTTTGAATTTGATTGCCAAGAACAACTTTCCCCTCTAAGAATGAAAAAAGAGAATATCCACTAACTGCTAATTTTGGTATGTTTATTAAAATTAAAACACCAAATAGAATTAGGAACATTAAAAAGAACAGGCGTAATTTTTCTCTTTTTTCCATTCCTGTTAAAAACATTTCAAGATTATAAAGTTTATTATGGTTATTTTAGAATGTAAAGAGAAAAGTATAAAAAGCCCTTTGCACTATTAGAATTAACAAAATAATTTAAAAATAAAAATGGTAATAAGAAGAACAACCAAAAGAAGGACAACAACAAAAAAGAGGACAACTAAAAGAAGAGGAAAAGCTTTCGGTGGATATACAATTAATTTCAGAGGAGAGGGAGCAACACTTGAACAAGTTTTCGGAAAAGCACCAATTGCACCATCAATGATGACAAAGAAGATTTGGGCACACGTTAAGAGAAGAAGATTGTCCAGAAAATAAATAATAAACGAAAGCTAGGGGAATTTAATATTTAGTTTTTACTTTTTTTATTCTTTTAATTAGACAGAAATATTTTAAAATTTATTTTTTTCGTATTAGAATGCAAAGAAAAAAATTTAAATGGACTGCATTAAAACTCACGGGAATAATCTTTATTATTTTTATCCTACAATTTCTTTTTAAAGGACTAACAGAAAACTTTATGCTTATTTCATCTGATATTTATTCAAGACCTTGGATCTTAATTACATCTATATTATTGCATGGAAGTATTACACATTTGCTTTACAACATGTTTGCTTTGTTTTTATTTGGAAGTTTGCTTGAGAAAAAAATAGGAAGCAGGAATTTTCTCATTGTATTCTTTTTAACAGGAATTATTGCATCTTTAATTGCTTCATTATTTTATGAGAGAAGCTTAGGAGCATCAGGAGCAATTTATGGAATTATGGGAATGCTTACTATCTTGCAGCCTTTTATGCTTGTATGGGCATTTGGTGTTCCAATGCCAATGATAATTGCGTCAATATTGTGGATTCTTATGGATTTTGCTGGATTTACATCTTACTTGCAAGGAACACCAGGTGGAATTGCAAATGCAGCTCATTTAGCAGGAATCTTTTCAGGAGCATTTTTTGGTTTCTTTTTCAGATTCTTTGAAAAGTGGAAAAGGAAAAGAATGGGAATAATTAGAAGATTAAAAATAAAGGGATAAGATAAGTTTTTTAAATCTAAATTACTAAATAATAAAAGAGAAAGAAAGAGGAATATGAAAATAGACAAAGATTTATTGAAAAGATTAATTGATGCTTTTGGAATTTCTGGGAATGAAGAAGATGTCAGGAATATAATTAGAACTGAGATTAAAGATTATGTTGATGAAATTTTTGTTGATAAAATTGGAAATCTTATTGCAAGAAGAAAGGGAAATACTCCCAAAATAATGCTTGCTGCACATATGGATGAAGTTGGATTAATGGTTAAAAGAATTGACAGCAAAGGACATATTTATTGTACTGCTTTAGGAGATGTTGATCCTGCAATGGTTTTAGGACAAACAGTTCACATTAAAACTGAAAAAGGAAAAATTCATGGAATAATAACAATAGAAGAAGTTTCAGCTGGAAAATTAGTAAAAGAAATGCCAAGTATAGAAAGCATATACATTGATACTGGAATGAGTGAATATCAATTAAGAGCAGTTGGTGTTGAAATTGGAAATTATTTGCCTTTTGAATATAGTTCTTGTTGTTTTATAGAAAATGGAATTATATTTGGAAAAGCATTAGATAATAGGGTTGGGTGTTATGTTTTAATTGAATTAGCAAAAAGAATCAAAAAAGCAAAAATTAAAGGAAATCCAGAAATTGATTTTGTTTTTACAGTTCAAGAAGAAGTTGGATTAAGAGGTGCAAGACCATCTGTATTTTCAATAAAGCCAGATTGGGGAATTGTGGTTGATATTACTCATGCAAATGATTCTTTTCCAGAGCCAAGCAGATATATAGGAAAGGGTCCATGCTTAACAATAAAAGATGGTGAGTTTATTGGAAGCAGAAGCATAAATAAATGGATTAAAGATATTGCAAAAAAGAATAATATTCCCTTACAATTAGAAGCAATTGAGTTAGGAACAACTGATGCTGCATTTATTCAAACAACAGGCGGAGGAGTTCCAACATCTTCTGTTCTTGTTCCAGCAAGAAACATACATACAACAGTTGGAATAGCAGCTGTTTCAGATATCGAGTATACAATACTTTTGCTTGAAGAACTTCTTAAAAAACCGCCTGTTGTATGTCCTGTATAATCTAAAACTAAAAAATGAGTGATGTATTTCCACAACAAAGAAAAACCAAAAAAGAAAAAAAACTTAAAAGAAAATACAGAGTTTACAAAAAAGGAAGACCTATTTTCAAAAGCAAGTAAGGAAAAGTAAATAGATAAAATAAAGCATTAAGTTAAATTTATAAGAAACTATTTCTTTTCTAAATTATGAAAACCCTCTTAGTTGCATTGGGAGGAAATGCTCTTTTGAAAAAGGGTGAAAAGGCAAGTGTTGAAAGACAATTCAAGAATGTTTCAGAGGTTTCAGAAAAGATTGCTCCATTAGCAAAAAAATACAAGCTTGTAATTACACATGGAAATGGCCCACAGGTTGGTGCATCTTTAATAAGAGTTGAGCAGGCATTAGGAAAAACTTATTCTCTTCCATTAGAAATTCTTGTTGCTGAAACAGAAGCTGAAATAGGATATATTATAGAACAGACATTAAGAAATGAATTAAGGAAGAATAAAATATGCAAGTCAGTTGGGAATATTCTCACACAAATTATTGTCAATAAAAATGATTCTGCATTCAAACATCCAACAAAATTCATTGGCCCTTTTTATAAAAAACCGGAAGCTGACAAATTAAAAAGAAAAAAAATACAAATCAAGCAGGATCCAAGGGGTGATTTCAGAAGAGTTGTTGCCTCACCAAATCCAGTTAAAATTGTTGAATCAAATATAATTAAAGAACTGTCAAAACATGCAATTATTATAGCTGCTGGTGGCGGAGGAATTCCAGTTTATAAAAAAGCCGGAAAATTAAAAGGAATTGAAGCTGTTATTGATAAAGACTTAGCATCAGCTGTTCTTGCATCCGATATTAAAGCAAGCATCTTTCTCATTCTTACAGATGTTAAAAGTGTGTATTTGAATTTCAAAAAAGAAAATCAGAAAGCAATAAAGAAAATGAATACAAAACTTGCAAAACAATACCTTAAACAAGAACATTTCTTAGATGGAAGCATGAAGCCAAAAATACAAGCTGCAATAAACTTCCTACAAAAGAACAAAACAGGCAAAGTAATAATCACAAGCCCAGAATTTCTTGAAAAAGCTTTAAAAGGAAAAGAAGGTACATTAATCATATACTAAATAAAAATCTTAAACAAGATAAAAGAGGAAATGAAAAAAGAAAATAAGAAAAAGAATGTAATAATTCTTGGAGCTGGTGGAAGAGATTTTCACGATTTTCTTACTGTATTTAAAGATAATCCAAAATATAATGTTGTTTGTTTTACAGCAACACAAATTCCAGGAATTGAAAAAAGAATTTTTCCAGCAAAATTAGCAGGAAAATATTATAGAAAGGGAGTTCCAATATATCCTGAATCACAATTGAAAGATTTAATTAAAAAATTCAAAATAGATTTTGTTATACTAGCATACTCTGATTTATCACATCAAGAAGTTATGGAAAAAGCTGGAATTGCGCTTGCAGCTGGAGCAGATTTTAAACTTATGAGTCCAGAACATACCCAATTAGTAAGCAAAAAGCCAGTAATTGCAGTAACAGCAGTAAGAACAGGAGCAGGAAAAAGTCCAGCAATGAGAAATATTTCTAAGCATTTGAGAAAAAAAGGCTATAAAGTTGCAGTAATAAGACATCCAATGCCATATGGTAATTTGCAAAAGCAAGAAGTACAAGTATTCAAAACATTAGATGACTTGAAAAAACATAATTGCACTTTTGAAGAAGATGAAGAATATGAGCCACATATAAAAAACGGATTTACAGTTTATGCTGGTGTTGATTATGAAAAAATCCTGAGAAAAGCAGAAAAAGATGCAGAAATAATTTTATGGGATGGTGGAAATAATGATTTCTCATTTTACAAACCTGACTTGCATATTTGTATTGCAGATGCAAGAAGAGCAGGACATGAAATAACATATTATCCTGGCTTTACAAATTTCATAACAGCTGATACAATTATCATAAATAAAATAAAAACAGCGCCTAAAGAAGATATTAATAAAATTGTAGAGCATGCAAAAAAATACAATCCAAAAGCCAATCTAATATTTGCAGATATGGAAAAAACACTTGATAAAAATATCAACTTAAAAGGAAAAAAAGTTCTTGCAATTGAAGATGGCCCAACAACAACACATGGTGGAATGTCTTTTGGTGCTGCTTATCTTGTTGCCAAAGCACACGGGGCAAAAATTATTGATCCTAGGCCATATGCAGTTGGAAGTATAAAGCAAGTATTTGCAAAATTTAAGCATTTAACAAATATTCTCCCTGCAATGGGATATAACAAGCAACAAATACAAGAGCTTCAAGAAACAATAAACAAAGCAAAAGCAGATTATGTTTTAATAGGCACACCAATTGACTTAAGAAGACTCTTAAAAATTAACAAACCAGCAATCAAAGTTAATTATGAATTAAAAGAAATCCAAGGAAATCTTGATTCTGTACTTGATAATTTTTTAAAAAATAAGATTAAAAAGTCAAGAAAAAGATGAAACCAAAACACTTACTTTCATTAGAAAAAACAACAAGCAAGGAAATCCTTTCTCTTATACAATTGTCAAGAAAAATTAAGAAAAATCCTAAAGCATTTGAAAATAAGCTGCATAGGAAAACACTTCTTATGTTATTTGAAAAGCCATCATTAAGAACACATTTAAGTTTTGAAGTTGCTGCATTTCAATTAGGTGGGCATGCTATATTTTTTGACTTGCATGAAGCACCATTAGGAAAAGGAAAGGAAAGCATTGCTGATACTGCTAAAACATTCTCACATTATATTGATATTGTTGTTGCAAGATTATTTGAACATGAAACATTAGAAAAACTTGCAAATAATTCAACTGTTCCTGTAATAAATGGATTAACTAACTTCTCACATCCATGTCAAATACTTTCTGACTTATTAACAATTCATGAACATTTTGGAAAAATCAAAAATTTAAAGTTAACATATATAGGAGACGCTAATAACAACATAGTTCATTCCTTATTATTTGCCTTGCCAAAAATGGGAATAAATTTAACAATAATTTGCCCTAATAAAAAAGAATTCCTGCCTCATCCAAGAGTCATAAGTATTGCAAAACAAGAAGCAAAGAAGAATAATACAAAAATTATAGTTACATCAAATATAAATGAAGCTAAAAACTCAGATATTATTTACACAGATTCGTGGATGTCTTATCATATTCCAAAATCTCAGGAAAAAGCAAGAATTCTAGCATTGAAAAAATATCAAGTTAATAAAAAATTAATGAATTTAGCAGGAAAAAAGGAAAAAACAGTATTTATGCACTGTCTTCCAGCAACAAGAGAACAAGAAGTCACTAATGAAGTTATTGATGGCAAGCAAAGTATTGTCTTTACTCA
>JAHJTU010000034.1 GCA_018829485.1 Nanobdellota archaeon
GAAGAGAAAATTAAACAATTAAAAGAAAGATTTAATTTGTTTAAGTATAACAGATTTCCCCTTATTAATAAAGGTTATCCTAACTTCCAACACATAAGAGTTTTTTACTACAATCTTAAAACACAAAGATTAATTGAAATAAATGAAAGACGCATAATCAAGGAAACTTTTTCTTACAAGGATTTTAATGAATTAGTGGAAATACTCAGAAAATTATAAAAACTCTGAAAGATAATAATTAACATGATAGAAGACCTATTTTTCAAAACAGAAAATATAAATGAAGTTGAAGGAATTGCAACTATATTACAAAATACACTCCCTTCATTAGGCTATAAAAGAGTTCCAGGAGGGGAGGGCTTATAGTTCATCATAGAGGAATTGATAATCGTACTTACTATTTTGAATCTGGGAACTCTGGATGCTATTATGGGTTTGATTTAAATGATGGGGTTTATAAAGCATCTATTCAGTTTAAAAGATTTCCAGAAGAGCATTACAATGCTGTTACAGACAAACTTGCTCAAAAATTTCCAAAATTCTTTTTAGAGTATGCTGAAAAGTAAGTTCTGATAAAATTTAACCCTAAAAGAGCAATTTTTTAGTTTAAGGCTCTTGCTCTTTTTCTTGCCATTTTATTTAATGAAAAATATTCTTATTAATATTAATAAAACTGATATTAGGGCAGTTACCCCATAATATTTTATATTCTTATATAAAAGGGGTATAATATTGATAGCTAAAACAATAATTCCCAAAATGAGATTTACCATATCAAATGCCATTATCCAAATAACCTCCTTATAGCTTCAATGAGAGTGGTGATAATTAGAAGAATCAAACCATAATTAACATAATTAAAAATTACCAATACAGCTCCACCAATTGCTATAATTCCCATTATTAAATTTAATGGATCTAATATTCCTTTTTTGCTTGCCATCTGCCTCTCTTTTTTTCTTATGCGTTTTTAGAGGGATAAAGGTTATTTAAAGGTTTTGATATGGGGGGGATGATCGGGAAAAAGAAAAATATCTTTTTAATCTTTTAAGAAAGAACAAGGAGTAATATGCTCTATTTTTAAGATATAATCAAATCCTTCATTAAAGTGTTTATTATAATCACCAACTATTTTTTTTATACCAAAATTGAAAAAATGCCCTTTATTTGGCAGGATATTTATATTAAACATCTTGTTATTTAACTTTTTAAAAAGAATATTCCCTGCTGGAATTATATATATACCTTTGAATTGAATAGGCTTTTTGGATGCATGAATACTACCCAAGATTGCAAATGTCTTTTTATTTTGTAAAGATTTAAGAATATTCTCTGCAAGACCTTCTTCTTTCTCTTTTTGATTATTTGCAATTGAGTCAATACAGAATACTTCAATATTCATTTTATTTTTTAAATTGATATCATAAAGGCTTTTTATTAAATTTAAATATTCAATACTATTCCTACCATCTTTGAATTTATTCTTAGAGAAAAATGAACTATTCCTCAATAAATTATCATCTCCATTTCTCATAAATAAAGATATTTTTTCTTGAAATTCTGTTGGAATTTCAAAACAGATATTAAACTCTTCATCTTTTGCAATTTCTACGAAAAATCTTGAAAGCAATTCAGGAATCTCTTTTGTTCCATGAATTTCTCCAAAAATAACAAGACTTTTATCTTTAATTTTTTCTTTAAGTTCTTCTAACATTTTTATTTTATTAAATTTTCAGCTACATCTTTAGTTAAATTATACTTTGATTGCTCTTCTAACCATAACCATTGTCCATTTGGGTTAATTTCCAAGAAAACGTAATCTTCTTTGGGAGTTACAATCATGTCTATCTGTCCGAAACTGAGCCCGTAATGCTTTATTAAATTACTGCAGAAATCCTCAACTTTTTTTGGCAATTCCACCTTTTCATATTTTACATTATCAAAATCATACTTTCTAAAATCTATTCTTGACCTCTCTGAATTTTGAGAATATATTGCAATTCCAACTATTTTATCTTCTAAGGCAGTTATTCTTAGCTCATATGCTTTTTCTATATAGGTTTGAAAGAGGCAGGGGTTTCTTCTTACAAGTTCTGCATGTTCTAAATGATCTTCACTTACTATATTTGTATATGATATCAAACATTCACCATCTTTTTCTATCACTGCTGGTTGTTGGAGTTTATGGCATATTTTTGGATTATTTCTATAAAATTTTATTAAATCTTCTGGATTGTTAGTTAATAATGTATCTGGAATTAATATTTCTCCACCAAATTGTGAAACAAATCTTATTTGATCTATTTTACTATTTGCATGATACTGGTTTTGGGGTTTATTAATAACTCTTCCTTTATGTGAAATAAGCAGACTTTCCCATGTTCTTTTAGTTTCTGTAATGATAATTTTCTCTAAATCTTTTGATATACCTAAAGGGACTTCTGGGTCTATTATTCTTCTATTCCATATATTCCATGTTTGATCAATAGTTAAACGTCCCCTATCTTTAGTAGAAATACTAAAAAAACCATCATTAGAATTGAATGAAATAGAAAAATTATTTATTAGTTTATCTGTATTTATTCTAAAAAATTCCACCCCAATTTTATCTAAATAATTACATACAGAATTTGCATGAGGGTCTTCTTCATATGTTAAAACTAAAATTTTTTTCATGATTCTTATTATAATTAAATATCATCCAAATCAGGGTCATCTATTGTTGGAATATTTCCCCATGTGCAAACAGTAGCAGTTAATGTAACAATTGCTTTAGTAATATAAGGCCTTTCAAAAAATTGTTCAGAAAAAAACATGCAATAATTATTACACATTTTGGAATCAAAAGAATATTCTTGTTCTATAGGTTTTAATAAATTTTCAACACCAGAAACTTGTTCTTCAAGAAAAATCTCTGAAAAAGTCTTATATCTTTTATCATCTTTATCTTTTATTTCTATTTTTTCAGTTTCACAAACCTCAGTTAGAGTCGGCATGGTATTACTATTAAGTGGATATTTAAATAATTTTCTATTCTTATTATTATATTTAAAGGTTTTGGAGAAGCAGAAATCTTTTTATAACTTACTTTATTAGATTTTTTATGAACGGGAAGAGGATTACTGGGTTTCTTTTTATTATTTTAGCAATAGTAATTACAATTTCAAATATTAATATAACTGGAGCAGTAACAGGCACATCTACTTCTAATCTTTTAAGTTTAGTTGCACTAGTTTTTACTATTATTGGTATAGTACTATTAATTTCAGAAAAAACACCTGAACAAAAAATTGAAGATATTATAGAGCAATACAAAGATGGACAAATAGATTCTGTTTATGCTGTAGCACAAATAAATAAAATTATTCCAATTCAAGGAGTTAAATACAGAACAGGTAAACAACATACTATCCTTGGTGAGAGAAATGCTTATCCAATTGATTTAAAAACCGGAAGAAAAGCAGAAGAATTGGCAATGACAGAATATTTAATGGCCGCAAAAAACAACCCTCTTGGAATAATGCAAAGCAATATAGAAATCAAAAAAGGATTATCAACAAAACATTACATGAAGGAATTCAAAAAAACTCTTGAAAGATTTAAAACAAGCCATTCCGAAGATTTAGAGACTATTTTAGGAATCTCTGTTTAATTCTTCATAATCTCTTTTCCTTTCTCCTAATAATTCTATTACCTCCCCAACTTCTGGAGAATTAAGAATATCTGGTTTTTGCCTTTCAAATTCAGAAATTCTTTCCTCTAAGCTTTTACTTAAATTCTCTAAAGATATTAGATTTTTTTCTTTTTTAGAGATTATTGCTTTAGAAGCCACTGGACTTATCTCTCTAAGCATGACTTCATCGTTATATTCTGGATTATACAATTCTAGTAATCTTGCTTGAAGTGCACAATAAGCACTCATTTGCATTACTCTTTCATTATATTTTTCTTCATTCATTTTCTACATCTATCTTATTATCCCTAAGTCTTATCAAAAGCTAAATAATCTTATTTAAATCTTTCTATTATTAACTTAATTTATAACAAAGAAGTGAAATCAATTGTCAGTTTCTTTCCTTCCTATATCTAGATTTTTATTATATTTAAAGGTTTTGCTGATGTGAAAAAGATTTTATAATGTACTTATATTAAATCTTTATGGATAAAACAGGAAAAACCCTAGAAGAAAGGATTAAAAGACTTGAAAGGAGCACAAAAATTCCTTCTAGAATTTCACTTGATGAATTTATTTCTAGGGTTAAAAGAGTTATAAGAAAATTTGATCCTGATTTTGAAGAAAGAGAAGCCAAACATAGCAAGGGAAAAATTATAACTTTTTTGGGTGTTGATAAAAGATATCACATTCTTTCAATTTGTGAGGCAAGTTCTGGTAAGAATGAGGTTTCATATGGTGTTTCAAAGACAAACATAGAAGAATTATCAAGGGGGGTAAATATCTCAGAAAAATATTTACAACTTTACACAATGGGTCATGGAAAAGTTTATAAAAGAATAAAAAAAGAAATAGAAGGGGAATATGAGTTATAATAAAGTATATAAGTTCATTTACCCTATTTTATGTAGGCTAATAAAATGACAGAACAGAAAGAATTAATTTATAGAATAACAAAACAAGAAGATGGAACTTACTTAGCTGTTGCTAAATATGAAGGATTTTATAAAAATAAACTAATTAATGCAACAATACCAATAGATGCTAGAACATATGGAGAATTAAAACAAAGAGTTAAAGATGCTACATTGGATTTTATTTCTGATGGTTTTGGAGAAAAAATTGGTTTAGTTAATCCAAAAATAAAATTACTTTATTCTGAATTACTATCTAATAACCATGATTCAGAAAACATCCTCATATCAGGAAATCCAGAAGGGCAAGGTTACAGAGTAATAAGTAATTCTAATTTAAATCTTGATATTTATAATGAAGATTTAGATGTTTTAAGAGAGAATCTTATTGAAGAATTGCAAAAAAGAGGATATCAGGACAAGAATGTTGAATTCAGATTAGAGGAAGTTCTTTAGTTCTTTGAAATTTAAATCTTTTTATCTTAGATTAGAATCAAACTTATTTGCCTCTCTTTTTTATGTGTTTTTAGAGTAAATTAAGATATTTAAAGGTTTTGGGGAGGTGATTGAATTATTCTATCTCTAATACCCCTTCTTTAAAATTTAGATTTATGTTAAACTTTTTTAGGAAGCTTAAACCAAGTAATCCATCTACATAACTTTTTGGTGGCAAATCATGTATTACAGCTTTAACATTACTTACCCTTTTACCAAGAACACTTACTGATGTGAGAATAACTAAAGGGGCTTTTTCAACACCACTTGCAGTAATTATATCAACTTTCTCTTTTGATAATTCTGGCTTTAATCCCAAGGCTTCTGCAATTTCCCATGGAATCATTGTATATGTTGCACCTGTATCAAGAGCCATTTTTGGCCTTACTTTTATTTTGCCTTCTAGCTCTACATACAATACAATCACAGGATCTTCAGAATTAAACTTATGCTTTACCATTTGAATGTTATGAATGCTACAGCATAACTTTTTTTTGGAATTTTACCAGTATAAAATGTAGCAACATCCTTTACTTTTGTTTTTCTTAATTCTTCGTAAATATCATCCCTATTCTTACTATGAGTTATAAGCTTTACTTCTACTGGCTGGCCTACTTCATCAACCTTTAAAACTTCAACCAATACCCACTCATCTTTATATTGTTTTTTTAATTCTTCTACTTCCATTTTCTTATTAGATACTTAAATCTTTCAAGGTTTAAATCTTTTTCTTTTTAGTTTATCTATATTTATTAGAATACAAAAGTATAAGTCCAAACCTATCTAGCTTTGCCTGCGTGCGTTTGTCTCTTTTTTTATGTGTTTTTAGAGTAAATTAAGATATTTAAAGGTTTTGGAGAAGAGGAAGAAGGGGAGAGAAGAAAAGTAAGATTTATATGCTTGAAAGATGCCTCTTTTTTAAAATTTCAATAATTCTTATTATTTCTTTAGTATTTTCTTTTACTTCTTCAACTGAAATGCTTTTCCCATAATAATTTATCTTATTTCTTATAATCCTAAAACGATCAAATTTTTGTGCTATAAGATTTTCTCCACGTTCTTTTAAAAAATGGGTGAATGCTTCATGAGAATAAACTTTGTAACCATCTAAAATAGACATTGCCTCTATTACACTTCTTAAGATATCATAATAGCTAACCATAATTTTTCTTGCTGACTTATTGCTTATTTCTAAACTTTTTATGAACTTTAAGTCTTCATCAGAAGTTTTAATTAAGGACTTAACTAATGATAAATTTTTTGACGTTTTTCTAACTTGTCCCCTTTCAATAAAATCTTTAAATCTCATTTGAATAATTCCCAAAAACCATACAAAACAATTCCATTAATAAAACTATTGAGAAGCTCTTTATTCTTGGTTTTTATCTTATTGATTTCTTTATTAGAATGTAAAAATAGTTGTATTTTATGATTAAGATTTTTTTCAAATGTTGATAAGTCAATTTCTTTTTTCTTAGGAGTTATAATCAGAATATCAATATCACTTCCCTGAAAATTTTCTGCTTTGCTAAATGAACCAAATAAGATTATGGCCTCCGGGTTATTAAAATTATCAACTAAAAAATCTATCAATCCACTTTCATTTAATTTTTTAAGATTATATGAGAGTTTTATGTTTTTAAATAAAAGATTTTCAGTATTAGATTTATAAAGTAGATGGTTGAATTTCTTTCTAGAGATAAGAAGTCCTTCTTTCTCAAATTTTTCAAGATATTTTGATATTGTCGATGGTGATTTTTTTGTAATCTTTGCTATTTCCCTTATATGATATTCTTTTTCAGGTTCTTCTATAAAATATTTTAATATCTCGTCCATTTTTCTGTACAATTGTCCAAGATAATAAACAATTGTTCAATTTATAAATCTTTCTAATTGATGATTGGTTTAAGGGTTTTGGAGAAGAGGAAATAAGATTTTATAAGTTAAATCATCTTAACCAAATATGCCCAAAAAAGAAAAGAGTTTGGAAGAACTTGCAGAAAGTGTAAGAGAAGGAATAACCTTCCCAGAGTTTGAAACTTTAAGAGATTTTGAAACAAAGGCTTTAAGAATTGCAAGAAAGTATGACCCAGATGCGACTATATACACTGCACCACATAGTGAAGGGATAACTATTATTGTGAATAAACATCAAATTACCGTATGTGAAAGACGAAGAGGCCACGAGAGAATTATTTCAAAAGATGTTTTTGATAAAGCAATTACTAAGATCTCTGACGCAACCAGAATGCCTTATAATTAATTAGAGCTTTATTTTAGGGGAAGAGGTAAACCATACAAAAGATTTAAAAAGAAATTTGAAGAAGCATATGGGTTATAAAAAGATTTATAACTTACTTTGTGTTTAATAAATTGAAAATGGAAGAAATAAAATATAAAATTGAAAAGCGAAATGATGGGTGGTACTTAGCTACTGCAGACTTGAATAGGGGTGGGAGCATCATAGTAGAAGCTGAAACTTACTCTTCTTTGAAAGAAAAAATATTGGGATTTACACAAGAACATTTAGAATTTTGCAGAGCAAATAATGTTCCAGTTCCTGAAAATCCAAAAATTAAATTACTTTATTCTGAATTATTCTCTAATAACCATGATTCAGAAAACATCCTTATAACAGGAAATCCAGAAGGACAAGGATACAGGGCAGTAAGCAATTCTAATTTAAATCTTAACATGTACAATGAAGATTTTGATGTTTTAAGAGAAGAGTTATTACAAAGAATACAAGAAAGTGTAAATGATAGAAATGTAGAATTCAGATTAGAAGAAGTTCTTGATTAGGTTTAATTTCTAGAAGGATTTTATTTAGATAGGTGGTTAATATCAAAAGCAATAAAGTCCACATAAGCAAATCAGAAAGTTTTAAAAGTATGGACACTATAACACTACTAACATAATCCCGGGTAATCCATTTGGGTTGCCCGATGAAAATAATGGACAAAACATTTTTCTTTATAGATGGAGGATATCTATCTTTTATTTCAAAATATTTTGGTAAAGGTAAACCATTAAAAAATAAGATTGAGAAATTTGCTAAAAATATTGCTAAGGCTAAGAATTTAGAAATTGAAGAAATCTATTTTTATACAGCACCCCCATATCAAAGTCCTACACCCACAGAAGATGAAAGTAGAAGAAAAGCCAAATATGATAAATTTATTCTAAAACTCAAAGGAATAAAACCAAAAATAAATATCAGGGAGGGAAGAGTGCAGAGAGGAGAAAATGGATTCCAACAGAAAGGAGTTGATACCTTGCTCACAATGGATTTATTTAAGATTTCACAAAAACAAGAAATTAAAAATTTAATAATTTTAACTTCAGATACAGATTTTGTTCCAATTATCCAAGAAATAAGAAAAAATTTTTGCATGAAAGTTATTTTAGCTTATTTCACTGATAGAAAAAGAAAATCTGCTTTTTCTTTATCAAATCATTTATGGAATGTTTGTGATGATAAAATATTGATTAAAAAAGAATATTTTGAGTATTAAAACAAGTAATATTACCTGTGATAAAATCCTTGATAGAATAGTTGACAAAAGTAGAACATGAGAGCCCAGTATTGCCCTAAGACCATAATAGGCATTAACAATATATTAAAAATTTAAGAATTTATAAATTTTTCTATGTCCCTTTTTTCTTGATTAAAGTTTTTGGAAAAGTTGAGAAGAAGGTTTATATATTGAAATTCAGATAATGTATATAAAATAAAAAGTAATAAAATGAAACAAACAGCAATTTTTATGGCATTAATTTTGCTTTTCTCAATGACTTTTGTTATTGCGCAATCCGATAATGCACAACAAGGACAAGAGCAAGCTCAGAACCAAGAGATTTCTGAGGATGCAATACCAACACTAATAAGTGAACAAACACAAACAAGAGCAAGAAACAAAGAAGAATTAAAACAAATGATTCAAGAAAGAAAGGAATTGCAACAACAGGAACTTGGAGAAATGAAACAACAGGAACAAAAAGTCTTTCAAAATCAGAATAGGGTAAGATTAGCTGTTCATGCTTTACTTGCAATGGAAAATCTTACTGGTGGAATTGGACAACAAGTTTCAGCAATTGCTCGTGAGTTTAATAATTCTGCACAAGCAACAATAAGACAAGAACAAAGAATGCAAATGAGAAATGCCTTAACAAGATTCTTTGCTGGTGGTGATGAAGCAGCTGCAGAAGAAATGGAACAAGAAGTAAATCAGAATAGAGAAAAAATAACAAGTTTAAGGCAACTTTACAATGAATGTGATTGTGACGCAGAAGTAAAAGCAATGATGCAAGAACAAATACAAAACATGGAACAAGAACAAAACAGATTAAATGAACTTGCTGCAAAAGAAAAGAAAAGCAAAGGATTATTTGGATGGTTATGGAAGTAACTTTCTTTTTTTCTTTTTTATTTTTTATTTTTACCTTTATACGAACATTAAAAAGTAAGGTTTTTAAAGCTCATTTTCTATTCTCAAATACAAAAAGAAGGATTATGCAAGAAGCAAAAGATGATAAACAGATTTATTAAAAGAGCATTTAGCAAAGAGAACAAGGGCATAGTAGCAACTATTATAATGATGATTATTGCATTCTGGAATACATATATGGTATTTAAAGGACAAGTTTAATTCTATTATATTATGAAAATTCAAATTAATAAAAAAGAAATTGAATCAGAATTATGTAAAGAATTAAGAAGCATTTTTGGATTTATGTTTTCTATTCCTTTTCTTGTGAATAAAGCTAAAGTGCTTGTTTTTAATAAAGAAAAGAGAATTAGTTTGCATATGCTTTTTGTATTCATGCCTTTGCTTGTGTTATTTGTACAAGATAATAAAGTAGTTGAAATAAAACTTTTGAAGCCATTTACATTTTACACTTCCAAGAATAAAGCAAGGTATGCTATTGAAATACCATTAAAGCTTGTAAAGCCTGGATTTGCTTGTGGTAATAAAATAAGATTTATAAGGTAAGTATTTCTTTGCATATTATGGCAACCTGTCACAAATGCAGTAAAAATGTTGAAGGACTTGCATTTACCTGCAAGTATTGTGGATTAGAATTCTGTGGAAGACATAGGTTGCCTGAAGACCATGAATGCGAAGGTTTAGCAATGAGAAAAGCACAATTAAAAGAAAGACTTGCCAAAGGCGAGAAATTAAGTTATGAACCAAAAGTCAAAAGAGAATTAAAAGTGAAATATGATTCTGATTATGAACATGAACATCCAGTTGTTAAAGATATTACAGCACCTTTAATAAAAAGTCCAATGGCAATAATTGGAATGGTTGTTGCTGTTATTGTTATAGTTTTGTTGTTGTTTTCCTTCTTAAGATAGTTAAGATTTAGGTTCCCATTCCTGGAATTTTTTAAATAAAGAATTAACTTCTCTTTTTTGCTGTGTTTTATTGTATTCTTTTTCACCTTTATACTTTTCTTTTGTCCATCTTCCACAAGCTGCAGCATAAGTTAATCCTGCTCCAAATGCAGATAAGCAAAATAAGTCTCCTTTTTCTAATTCTCGATTTCTATAAATATAATCTAATTCAACAAATAAAGAAGCAGCAGAACTATTTCCATAATTTACAATTCCATGATGATACATATGTTCCATTGGTATTCCAAGTCTTTTTGCTGCTTTGTCTAATATTACTAAATTTGCTTGATGTGGAATTATTTTGATTGCATCTTTAACATCTTCTAATCTTAATTTTGAACTGTCAACACATTCTCTTGTTATTTTTTCAAGTGCTCTAACTGCAAATTTGAAAACTTCATTACCATCCATTCTAAATGCTCTTTCTTTTCTTTGTAAACTTTCTTTATGAGAAAGTTTAATTCCTTTCTCTGTTCCTGTTTGGGTGATTATTGGAAGTTCAAATCCTGTTTTATAAGAAATTGCATGTCCATCTTCTCCTTGAGATCTAGTATGTATAGTATAAATTCCCTTTTCATTTTCTTGAGTTTCATTATTTTTTGGAATACCTAAAACAATTCCAGCTGCTGCATCAGCAAGTAAAACACATGTGTCTCTATCTTTATAATTTGTAATTGCTGAAAGAGTGTCTCCAGCAAGAGCAAGGACTTTTGTATCTGTCCTTCCTTTATTTTTCTTTCCTTCAAAACCATAATATATATTTAAGATCTTACCAATGCCATTTTCCATTGCATATAAACCACCAGAACATCCAGCACCAACATCAGATGCAGAAGCATTCTTAGCTCCAATTAAATGCTGCACAATATGAGAAACTCCTGGAACTGCATATTTTCCTGTATAATTTGTTCCAACATATATTGCATCTATTTCTTCTGCTTTAATTCCAGCATCATCTAATGCTCTTTTTGCAGCAAGTGCAGTTAACACATAAACATTTTCTTTTTTTGTACTAATACTTCTTTCCTTAATTCCTGTACGTTTAGTAATCCATTCATCTGATGTATCAACCATGCCCTCTAAATCTTTATTTGTTAATCTCATAGAAGGTATACAACTTCCTACTCCAAGTATACTAATTGGTAATTGTTTTTCTTCATCCATTTTATAATTTAACCTTGATACTGTTCAATTAAAGAAATGACTTTGTTAAAATAATTATTTACTTCATCTTTTCCAACTTCAGCTAATTTACCTGTATTATATCTTTCAACTCTTTTCATGTCTTCTTGCAATATCTCAATCATTACAAATTTTTCTTCTTCAGGTAATTTTTCAAATTCAATAAGAAGTCTTTCTTCTGCTTTATTAAGCACAGTAGCAAGATTTTCTTTTTCTTCTTTTCCTATTTCAACCATTTTTCCTTAATAAATCCAATATCTAAAAACTTATAAAATTATCTTGAAAATAAAACCTTTATAAATTGGTTTGTTATCCTAATTTAATGGGCTCGTAGCTCAGCCTGGTAGAGCATCGGACTTTTAATCCGAGTGTCGCGGGTTCAAATCCCGTCGAGCCCACTTGTTTTTAAGATGGCAGATGAGAAAAGGTTTGCAAGGATTCTTGAAGGTTCTGGTGGCTTTTCTTTTAGTCGTTATAATTATTTAATAGGACACAATCTTATTCCCCAGACCTTTGTAGAAATAGATAACATAGCTTGTAAAAGAAATACTTTATATGTTTTTGAAGGTTCTCGAGGAAAACTTGAAGAGAAAATTAAACAATTAAAAGAAAGATTTAATTTGTTTAAGTATAACAGATTTCCCCTTATTAATAAAGGTTATCCTAACTTCCAACACATAAGAGTTTTTTACTACAATCTTAAAACACAAAGATTAATTGAAATA
>JAHJTU010000035.1 GCA_018829485.1 Nanobdellota archaeon
GATAAAAAATCAGATGCTGCAAAAGTTTTAGCAACTTTAATGGCAGGAGGAATGAGCTCAAGATTATTTAGTGAGATAAGAGAAAAAAGAAATTTAGCATATGCTGTTAAAGGAGATTCAATAATTACAAAAGATTTTGCATACAATTTTATCTATGTTGGAACAATGAAAGAAAATGTTGAACAAGTTAAAAAATTGATTTTAGAAGAATTTGAAAAGGTTGCAAAGAATTTAAGTGAGAAAGAATTAAAAGAAGTTAAAGAACAATTAATAGGGAATTTTCATATTTCAATGGAAGACTCTCAAACTCAAATGGCGAATTTACTTTTTTATGAATTTGAAGGAAATGCAAAAGATTTTTATGATTTTGAGAAAAAGATAAGAAAAGTTAAATTAGAAGACGTGAAAAAGTTAGCTAAGCTAAAAAACTATAGTTTCTTTGCACTTGTTCCAGAACAAAAATCTTTATAAATTGTATTTATGTAATTAATATATGAAAAAAGGGTTGATTGTTGGAATAAGTTTTCTATTTATATTAATAGTGTTAATTTCCTTTGTTTCTGCTGGATTTTTTTCAAATTTCTGGGGGAAGATAACTGGGAAGGTTACATATTCTAGTTGTATAGATACAGATGCGTACGCTTACCAACCAGGATATGGCTCAGCTTTTGTAAATGGAGACAATCCCTATTTCAAAGGGACTTTTGATGGGTCTACTGATTCTTGTTTTTTAGATAGTCTTACTGAATATTATTGTTATGATTCGGGCTATGGTTACTTTTTAAAAAAATCAAAAACCTATAATTGTGTTACTCAATTTGGGCTGGTTTGTCAATTAGGTGCTTGTGTTTCTGATTGTTCAGATTCTGATGCTATTGCTCCTTATCTTGATGGAAAAAATTATTATAAAAGAGGAACAGTCACAAGTCTTGGTGTAGTATATGAAGATTATTGCCCTCTTCCTACTTATCTTCGGGAACAATATTGTACTTCAGGTGGGGTTGCATCATCTTATGATTTTAATTGTGCTTCTGTAGGAATGATTTGTGATAGAGTTTCAGATTCTCCTACATATCGTACTTGTGTTGTTGAAGGAACACCACTGCCAACAGATTGTAGTCCTGCTTGTGCAACAGGATATACTTGTACTGATGGATTTTGTGTCCAAGACGGAGCAACTCCTGGTTGTGTAGATACTGATACAGGCTTTGATATTTATAAGGCTGGTACTGTTACCACCTCTACACAAAGTTATTCAGATAGTTGTATTACTTCTTATCTCGCAAAATGTCCTTCTCCCAATATTTGTTTAAAAGAAGTTTCATGTAATGCAGTAGCTATTACAGATAATGTACTTTATGCTGGTTCTTTTGGGGGGTTATATACCATAACACTTAGTTGCGCAGATTATGGAAAAGTTTGTAATTTTGGGGCTTGTGCTGATTCTTTTTCTTGTCCTAATGGAACTTGTGATTCTTCAATAGGAGAAACTTGCAGTAATTGTCCAGGAGATTGTGGTGCTTGTGTCTCTCCAACAACATGTGGAGATGGTGTTAAAGATACAGGTGAAGAATGTGATCATGGAAATAATCTTGATGGTGATGGGTGTTCGCATTCTTGTGTTATTGAAACAGGATGGACTTGTTCAGCAGGAACACTAAGTGTTTGCACTGAAGTAACTACATCATGTTCTGAAACTGATGCAGGATTTAAGCCTTATGTTTATGGTACCATGACCAAAGATAGCATTGGTTATGCGGATCAATGCGACTCTGTCCCAAATATTTTATTTGAATTTATATGTGATTCTACAGTAAGTGACTCTTTAATTATTGAAAAAAAGCAACATGCTAATGGAGGTTGGTATGCAAAAGTTGATTGTCCAAATGGTTGTTCAGCAGGTGCTTGTGTAGGAACAGCATCATGTTCTGAAACTGATATAGGTTTTAAGCCTTATGTTTATGGTACCATGACCAAGGACGGAATAGGTTATGTGGATCAATGTGATTCTGTCGACGCAAACATTTTGTTTGAATTTATATGTGATTCTACAGTAAGTGACACTTTAATTAATGAAATTAAACAAACTTCTACTGGGGGGTGGTATGCAAAAGTTGATTGTCCTTATGGTTGTGTGGGGGGTGTTTGTGCAGGAACATCATCTAATACTTGTGCAACGTGTACTGCTGCAGGAGATTATTGGTGTAATGATGGCCAAACTAATTGCGTGAGTTCTCTAAGCCAATGTTCTGATTCATATTATGTTATAGTCACAACAGCAGGATGTACTACTCATCATTCTAATTTTAAGACATGTGGAGATTGTGTAGATAAATCATATACTTGGTGTAAAGATAATAATAAATGTGTTGGTAATACTGCTGGATGTACAGATAAAGCTAATTATCGCCGTGAATGTGGGACTGAATGTGTAAATGGTATTCAGGAATATAAGACAGTGGATTTATCTACAACTTCTGAAGTCCAAAAATTAATTCATTCTCTAGAATCAGGGTGTGGGTTGAGTTTTAAATTTGGTATTTTAAATGCATTGCCTTCAGGATATACTTTTCCTAGTACTATTAATAGAAGAATTGTGAAAATATTAAATATAACTTCAGATGCTAATGTACAGACAGACATAGACCTTATTTTAAATGAGAGTGAATTAGGTTTGAAATTTTTTATAGATAATGTAACTATTTATGTTGAAGAAGGAGTAGCTTCTTGGAATCCTTTAACTGGAGAACCTACTCCAACAAGTAATACAGGAGTATACACTTATAGATTCCGTACTAATCATTTCTCTTTATTTTTAATAACAGAACCTGAACTTTGTGGAAATGGAGTTTTTGATACAGGTTTTGAAGATTGTGATGGTTCTGTTGCAGGGGTTACTAATTGTACTGGGTGTGTTTGTGATGCAGGATATGGTAAAAATGCAAGTGGTTTTTGTTTACAAGATATTGGTGGTACAAGGTGTTCTCCTGTAGGAAATAAAAGTTGTACAGGGTATACTTTATCTGAATGTGGAAGTGATTTAAAATGGGATAATAAAGGGAAAGTTATTGGAAATTGTAGTGTAGCATGTTATCCTATTGGAAATATGTCGTGTCAGGGAGAAATTCCTCTTAGATGTGGTTCTGATTATCAGTGGGCTTTGCAAAGCAAGATTAATGGTTTGTGTGGATATGTTTCTACAACACCTTTAGGTTATAATGCTACTTCAGATCGTTGTGGAAATGGGTATTGTAATTATGATGAAGATGAAGATTCATGTCCTGAAGATTGTGCACCAGAAAATGGTGATGGCGAAGAACCTAATTGGTTTTTAATAGCTTTGATTGCTGGAATAGTAATTTTAATTTTAGTTATAGTTATTGTGTTATTTAAAATATTCAGTAAAGAAAGAAGAGGTCCAATGCCTCAACCAAATAGGAATATTCCTCCTGAACATAGGCCAGGACCAAAAAGAGATCCTGGGAGGCCATTAGAGCATAATCTACCCGTAGGAAGACCCCCTATTGGAGGTTATCCTGTAAGAAGATATCCTAGGTGAAATTAGTTTCTAGAATAGGCTATGTGTAAAAACTAATGCTTAACCTTTAATTTTTTAAGTAAAGTTTCTGCGGTTCCGATATAATATAATACTTTTTGCATCACTTTTCCACCAACTAATTTATTTTCAACAATATAATAATATATTTTACCACCAATTTTCTTTTTTCTAATGAATACCATAGTATCTATAATATTTTTTATTATATAAACATATTCTTAGGCACCATACTATATAATCTTTGTGGTATTATTACATAGACTAATAGACTATAGAAAAACATAAGTATCTTAGGCACTAAAAATAAATATGGAAAAGAAAAAGAGATGGCCAAGAGATGAAGTTTTGTATAACAAAGTTCAAGAGAGTGAGTTCTTGAACTTTTTTGATTTTGCGAAATATCTTGGATTTAAGGTATGCAAAACTAAAAAGATGAGAAATATGATAACTTGTCTTTTGATATGGCACAAATTTCCTAATTTATCGTCGAGAAGAGCTAAAAGTTTTTTGGAACTTTTAAAAAAGTTTAAAATTATTAATGTGAAAATTCCATGTTTTAAAACATTGTGCAATTATCGAGAAGAATCTTTACTAAATAATATTTTAGACGAACTTATAGAAGAGAGTTCAAAACCTTTATCAGTTATAGAGCATGATTTTGCTACTGATTCGACGGGCATCAGAACCAAGTTGTTTTCAACTTGGTATAGTTTGCGTTGTAAGAAAAGAATAAAGAGAAGAGATCATTTAACAGTTCATACAACAGTTGGAGTTAAGAGTAAAATTGTAACTGCTCTTAATGTAGAGATTAAAAAAGGAAAAGATAATGTTATTTTTAGAGATCACGTCGATAAAACTTTTAAAAATTTTAATATTCATGAGTGGAGTGGCGATGGAATATACTGGTGTAAAGATAATTGTACTAAAGTAGCTGAGAAAGGAGGTAAGCCTTATTTTAATTGTAAGAAGAGTTGGAATGGCAAGCAGGGAGGACACCCTGCTTGGAAAATTATGAATCAAAAGTATAAAGATAATCCTGAAGATTATGGTAAAAGTTATCATAAGAGAAGCAATGTTGAGACAGGAAATCAAAGTAAGAAGATGTTGCATGGAGATAAAGTTTATTCCAAATTAAATTCAGCGAGGGTAAATGAAGAAACTTTAAGATGGATTAATCATAATATCAATGTTCTTAACAGAGCTAAGTGTGAATGGAATATTACTCCCAAGTTTATGGAGTAATATTTACACATAGCC
>JAHJTU010000036.1 GCA_018829485.1 Nanobdellota archaeon
AAAATATCAAGTTAATAAAAAATTAATGAATTTAGCAGGAAAAAAGGAAAAAACAGTATTTATGCACTGTCTTCCAGCAACAAGAGAACAAGAAGTCACTAATGAAGTTATTGATGGCAAGCAAAGTATTGTCTTTACTCAAGCAGAAAATAGAATGCACATGGAAAAAGCTATTTTATTATGGCTTCTGAGATAATTTTAAATAATTTTCTATCCTGATATTTTGGGGGATTTAAATGTCTTCAATAAGAGAAATTCAAACACTTGATGATTTACACGATTGGTTATGGAAAGAATTTTGTAGTTCTTATCCAAAAAAAGAGGCAGATAGACTTAGAAATGTAATTGATTTGTCAGCTGAATATTTTGGTGTAACAGGAATAAAAATAGTGAATGGATATAATTATAATTTAAATAGTTCTAGAATATTAGAATTTGATGCTGAAAAGATTAGTAAAAATACACATTTATTTTTTGACACAATGGTTATTAACAACAAAAGAGCAATAGAATTTTATTCTGTTAGTGATGGGGTTGTTGGGAGAAATTTTGAAGAGTTGGAAGTATTAAGAAGAATAAGTGAAGATATTGGATCTACTGGGTTTGAGCATATATATGACTCTGAAAGACCAGGATTAGTAAATGTAGTCAAAAGAAGATTATCTGTTAAAAAAATATTCCAAAGACCATTTAATGAAACTTCTTATATAAATGACTCAAAAAAGGCATTCAGAGAACTAGAAAGAGTGGATTATGCATATGCAGAATATGTTAATTATCAAAAAGAAAGAGATGAAAATATAACTAGAATTGCTGATGGACTTGTAACCAATATAAATAAGGGCCAATAAAATTTTTAAGATATATACTATAAAATATATATTAAAATTTAGATTTCTTTATATACTCTAATTTCTTAAACATACAAGATTTGGTATAAAGAGGGTAGAACAGCCACTATATGTTGTGTTCATTTAATAATGATAAAAATCCTAAAAATGCCAAATTTGAAGGAATTAGAACATGTTATGCCCATATTGCCAAAACAAAGAGTCAAAAGTCATGGATAGCAGAGAATCAGAAGAAAGCATTAGAAGAAGGCGGGAATGCTTGGCATGTGGCAAGAGATTTACAACATATGAGAGAACAGAAAAGACTGATTTGGTTGTTATTAAAAAAGATGGCAGAAAAGAGCCATTTAATATAGAAAAAGTTAAAGCAGGTATTTTAAAAGCATGTGAAAAAAGGCCAATTAGCATTGAAAAAATAGATGCTATATGTGATGAAATTGAATCAAAATTGAAAAAAAGAGAAAAAACCGAGATTCCAACTGCTTTGATTGGAGAAATTGTTATGAAAAAACTAAAAAAGATTGATGAGATTGCTTACCTAAGGTTTGCTTCTGTGTACAAGGAATTCAAAGATGTTGGAGAATTCAGAAAAGAATTAAAAATTTTTGCAAGATAATACTAGAAAAAGATAAAGACAATATTCAAGATAAAAAAGGAAAAGAATTAAGAAAAAGGGAAAAGAGAGTAAAAAAGATGTTAACAATAAGTGAAAAGGAATTTGAAAAAGAGGTATTAAAATCAGAAAAGCCAGTAGTAGTTGACTTTTCAGCTGAATGGTGTGGCTCATGTAAAGCAGTTTCAAAAATAATCAAGGAAATTGCATCAGAATTTCCTACTATAAGATTTTATGAAATGGATATAAGTAAAAATATGGATTTTGCAAGAAAAAAAGGCATTAGCTCATTACCTACAATTGTTTTTATGAAAAAAGGCAAAGAACTTGCAAGAAAGAATGGAAAAACAAATAAAACAGAATTTAAAGAAATGATTCAGAAATTTTTCTAATTTAAAATGGATGCAAAAAATTTACTTGAACAGGCAAAAAGAGAAGAAATGGAGAAGATAGGTGTTAAATTTGATTTGCCAGATTATGTTCTTAAAGATAACTTTGAAGAAAACTTGAGTGAAAATGCATTATGGACTTTTAAGAAAAAATACTTGCTAAGAGATAATGATGGTAAAGTCATAGAAACACCAAAGCAAGCAATTTATAGGGTTGCAAGAATAATGGGAGAAATTGAAAGAATCTATGGAAAAACAGAAGAAGAAGTTGATAAATGGACAGAAAAATTTTATAGAATAATTTCAAGTAAAGAATTCTCTCCTGGAGGCAGAGTATGGACAAATGCAGGAACACATATAACTGCATTATTTAATTGCTATGTCTTGCCTGTTCCAGATTCTATTGAGGAAATTTATGAATCAGTAAAAAATGCTGCTCTCATACAGAAACAGGGTGGAGGAACAGGATATAATTTTTCAGAAATAAGACCAAGAGGAAGTTATGTTGTAAAAAGCAAGGGTGTTGCATCAGGTGTTGTTTCTTTTATAAGGCAATTTGACAGACAAACAGAAATAATTAATTCTGGAAATAGAAGAGGAGCAAATATGGGAATACTTGATATCAATCATCCTGATATTTTGGATTTTATTTATGCTAAAACAGAAAAAAAAGAAATTACTAACTTTAATGTGAGTGTTGGTGCAACAGATGATTTTATGAAAGCAGTTGAAAATAAAGAGTTTTTTGATTTGGGGTGGAATGGAAAGAAATTTACTGAAGAAGAAATAAGACACTGTATTAAAAACATTGATGGTGGTTTAGCAGGAGCAGAAGTTGGTCAAAAGCCAAGACAGCCTTCTTTAAAAATTGCTGAGAATGAAAAAGATCTTATTGACACATTCAAAAACAGAATAATTGGAAGAATTCATAATGGAATTGTTCAATTAAAAGCAGATACTTTAATGCAAACTATTGCTGAACTTGCTTGGCGTACAGGAGATCCTGGAATGATTTTCTTAGATGAAATTGAAAGAGGTAATCCATTACCCAGATTAGGAAAAATCAAGGCAACAAATCCTTGTGTAGCAGAAGGCACATTAGTTAATACACCTTTTGGATATTCTCTTGTTGACAATCTTAATATTGGAGATTATATCAGTACAGTAATAGGACATGAACCAATTAACTCAATTGAAAGGCATGAAAATACACCAATATTTAAAGTAAAATTCTCAGATGGGGGGGAACAATTAGTTACAGCAGCTCATAGATATTATGCAATAAAAAAAGGTAGTCATAGTAAAAGGCTTATTGATTACAGACTAGATGAATTAAAAATAGGAGATTATGTAAGAGTCGAAGCATCTCAAATCCAAAATTCTAATCCAGAAGAATACATTAAAGGATTAAAAACAGGAGTATTATTGGGGGATGGATGTTATACAGAATATGCAATGTCTAAAAATATAATTAAAATTGCATCAAGTATAGATGATATAGAATACAATCAAAATATAAAGAACTTATTTGGGCAGGATATATTTAGAAAAGATGATATTCAAAAGAACAGCAAAAGCATGAATATGATTCTTTCTAATGGCAGACAGATTATACAGCAATTACAATTAACACCATTGTATTCTCATGAAAAGACATTTGATATAACAAAGATTAATAGCAGAGAAAAAGCATTAGGAATAATAGATGGTTTAATTGCAACAGACGGAGATATACTTTTAAAATCAAATCATCCACAAATAAGATTTACTACATCTTCTAAAAAACTATCACAAAATATTAGAAGATTATTATTGATGCTTGGTTGCCATGGTAGAATCTTTTCAAGTTTTGATAATGATGGTGGAAAAATTGGGAATAGGAAGATTATAAGGAAACATACTAAACATCAAATAATTGTTTCTGGTGAAAGTGCAGGTAAACTTGCTAGATTATCTCAATTAGAAAAAATATCTCCTATTAAAGGTAAGAAATTAAAAGAGCTTAGAAAAGAATGGCTCACAACAGGAAACACATGGAAAGCACAAATAAAAATAATAGAACCAGCAGGATGGGCAAATGTTTATGATTTATATTGCGAAAAAAGTGATACTTGGATTACAGATGGTTATGTTCAAAGAGGTTGTGGTGAACAACCTTTACATCCTTATGATGCCTGCAATTTAGGAAGTATTAACCTTGATAAATTTGTTATAAATAGAAATGGTAAAGCAGAAATTAATGAGGAAAAATTAAGAGAAGTTACAAAAACATCTGTAAGATTTATGGATAATGTAAATGACAGCAATAAGGGTCCTATTCCAAAAGTTGAGGAAACAGTTCTCAAGCATAGAAGAATTGGTTTGGGTGTAATGGGTTTTGCTGATATGCTAATTCAGTTAGGAATTGCATATGATAGTGAAGAAGCATTGCAAGTTGCTGAGATTGTTATGAAAATAATAAATGATGAAGCAAAAGAAACTTCAAAAGAATTAGCAAGAGAAAAAGGGGTTTTCCCTGCATTCAGTTTAAGCAAGTACAACACAGGAAATATTTCAGATAGATTAAGAAATGCTGAAAGAACAACAATTGCTCCAACAGGAACAATAAGCATGATTTTTGACACATCATCAGGAATAGAGCCATGGTTTGGAATGGTTTACAAAAAGAATGTAAGGGGTGGTGAATCATTGTACTATGTTAATAAATACCTTGAAAAGGAATTAAAAGAACAAGGAATTTATTCCAAGGATTTGCTTGAAAAAATATTCATGAACAGGGGGGGGTTGACTAATATTGATGGAATTCCAGAAGAAATCAAAAAGGTGTTTAAAACAACATTTGATACTTCAACAGAACAACATATCAAAATCCAAGCAGCTTTCCAAAAACAAATTGATAATGCGGTAAGTAAAACAATTAACATGTCAGAAGAAGCAACAGTGGAAAATATTAAAGTTGCATACATAAAAGCATGGGAAATGAATTTGAAGGGGATTACAGTTTACAGAGACGGGTGTTTAGATGTACAGGTTTTAGAAACAGGAAGTAAGAAAGAAGAGTTAAAAGAAAAAGCAGGGACAAAAGTTTTGAATGGTGAATCAAGATCAAGAAAAGAAATTATTGATGGAAAAACAGTCAAAGTTAAAACACCAATTGGAACAGCATTTGTAACATTAAATTATGATGAAATAGGACCAAGAGAAACTTTCATTAATGTTGGAAAATCAGGAAGTGACATCTCAGCAGACTCAGAAGCAATTGGAAGGCTCTTATCCTTATGTTTTAGATATAACATTCCAATAAAAGAAGTTGTTGATCAATTAAAGGGAATTAAAAGCAATCCAATTATAACAGAAAAAGGATGGATATATTCCTTAGCAGATGGAATTGCTAAATCATTAGAAATAATTGATTCAGGAAGAGATTTGGGAGAAAGACAAACAACACTAACAGAAAAAACAGAATTAGAAAAAGCAATACAAGAACAAAAAGAGAAGCAAGGAAAAGAAGCAAAGCGTGGAAAACTTACAGGAAATATGTGTCCTGATTGTGGCTCATTACTTGAAATGATGGAAGGCTGTGAATCATGCAGAATATGTGGTTATAGCAGATGCTAATAATTTAATACTCATAAGGCTATGCCAGGTTAAGATTATTAAGACAAAACAAAAAGAAAAAACCAAAAAAAGATGATACCAATAAAAATAAAGAAAATTGTAGAATATGCTATTTTGCCTAAAAGAGCATATGAATATGATGCTGGATTTGACTTGTATTCTTCAGAGGAAAATATACTAAAACCAAATGAAAGAAAACTTGTAAAAACAGGTATTGCAATTGAGATGCCATTAAATTATCATGCTGAAATACGTCCAAGAAGTGGATTGGCAATAAAGCATGGAATAACAGTTCTTAATGCTCCTGCAACAATAGATTCTGGCTACAGAGGAGAAATTCAAGTTATTTTAATTAATCATAGTGATGAAGAATTTTTAGTAAATAAAGGAGAAAGAATTGCTCAATTGTTATTTTCTAAAGTTGATTCAATTGCATTTGAAGAAGTTGAAGAACTCTCAGATACAACAAGGGGTGAAAAAGGTTTTGGAAGCAGTGGTGTTTAATCATAAAAGACAAAAGAGGAAAAATAAATGAAAATAGGCATAAACTTCAGTGGAGCAATAGCAGATATTAATGCATTGAAAAGCAAATATGCAAAAGTATTATTTGATATTGATTTGCCAATAGAAGAAACAGAACCATACATAGGAAAAAAGCAAAAACTTGATTCAGAACAATATCATTTAATCCAAAAACTTGTTTATAATGATAAAGTTGTTTTGAATAGTACGCAAGAAATCCCAGATTCATTTAATTCTATGAGAAAATTAAGAGAAGATAATCATGATTTAACTATAATTGTTTCAAAATTTTCATTAGAAGAGTCAGAAGAATATGTAAGAGATTGGTTAATGCAAAAAAGTAATGGTTATTTTGGTGATTTAGATATAATACATATAAAAAATGAGTATAATGATATATATGCTCTTAATGAAAAAAACATAAAAGTTTTAATTGATGATAATTTCAGGAGATTAGAATTAATATCGGGAAATGAAAAAAGCAATATAGATTATCTTTTCTTTTTCAGAAAGCCATATAATGCAATGTATCATGTTCCTGAAGATTGGAATAGATTATTAGTTCATTATTGGAATGAAATCTATCAAAAAATATGTGAATTAAATAAATTTAATCCAAAAAATTCAAAACAATCTTCAGTATTTTCTCAGAGAGATCACCAACAGTAAGTCTTCTAACATCATCAGACATGCAATCAACAACTTTCCAATCAAAGATTTTTGCTGCAATAGGATATGTTTTATGAACTTCCATTGCATATGAAACATCTTTTTCATGAATATCTTTCTGCCTTCCTTGAATTTGCATTGCTTTTTCAGCAACATC
>JAHJTU010000037.1 GCA_018829485.1 Nanobdellota archaeon
CATATGCTTCTGCTATGTTTTCATCATAATTTTCAGGTTGAGCATTTGTTAATGGGAAGGTTAATGGAAAAATAAATACAAAGCACAAAATAAGGAAAACAAGTACTAAAAAAGAATATGCTAAAAAACGCTTATTAAACCTCATTTTTTTCATTCTTAATAGAAAAAGAATGTTTAAATATTTTTTGAAGTCTTCCTCTTTTTGCTTCTTAGCCTCATAGAAACATAACTTAGAGGATTCTTGTAAGTATTGCATTCAGAAGTGAATATGTCAAGTTCCTTATAGAATGGGTGTTCATAATTTGGAGGAGGAAAAACCTTGCCTTGTTGTGCTTGTTTCTTATACCAGCTTATTTGTGTTTGAATATATGTTTCACTTAATTCCTTATAATTCCTAGAATTCCATTCTTTTAGTGTTTTTTCAATTTCATTATCAGGCATTTTTATACTTCTAAAGAAATTAAGCAAGATGAATAAGCACCTTTTTCTTCCATCCTTGTTCATTCCTAATAATGCCTTTTTAATACTAGGAGGAAAATCGTCTTCTGTAACTTTTCCTTTAATTTCAATAATTCTTTTTCCATCTAAATCAGAATAATCTGGAATTTGAGAGATTTTCTTTTTCCAATCCAAAGACTGAATAAGAAGTTCCTTTCCTTCTTGGGTTTCTGGTATTTTAATGAACTGCTTATAACTAATAAAATCAGATGGCTTTGCTATTCTTGGATTGAATTTCTCTACAAGATTTGCATTAATAACAATACTTGCAAGAGATGTCTTTTCATTTAGAGAAAAGGGCATTCTAAATAAATGTCTTGAAGAAATTAATGCGGCATCAAGATTTACTATTGAATATGGATTAAATTCATTTTTTATCATGATTTCTTTTTCACTTTTTCTTATTTTTTCAGAAATTTCGTTTATTGTGTCTTGCTCTTGTATTCTTGAAGCAAGTTCTTTTTCAATCATTCTTTTCAAGTATTCCAACATAAATCTTGCTGCATCTGGAAAATAATTCTTTAATTCTATATTGGAAATTTTTTTAGGAAATGCTTCAGAAGCCACACACAAATGAAATCCTGTTCCTCCTGAAAATTTCAAACCAAATGTTTGTATATTATGAAAATAAAGTGCATCTCTTAATAATGCTGCTGTTATTTTACTATATTCTATAAATTTGCAGTCGATATCAATTAAGAAATCCCAACCAACTCTTAAATCATCCATTTCTTTTTTGCTCATTCCTACTGCTAATTTCAAAGGATCATTCCATCTTTCTTCTGAACAGTGAAAAGAAGTAGCTCCCCTTTCAATTAAACTTTTTATATCACCCTCATAAATAATTGAATCTGGACGCTTTCCAAAATTATCAAAATATAAAGGAACAACTTCTCTTTGTTTTGCTGTTTCAAATATTGCTCTTTGAACAGATTTTTGAGAATAATATCTTTTAGCAATTTGCTTTAATTTCTCTCCTTTTTCCTTCATCATAAAATAAGTAAAAATAGAAAATTTAAATAACTTCCTTATGCTTTTGTTAAAGAGTAAAGGGCTCGTAGCTCAGCCTGGTAGAGCACCGGACTCTTAATCCGGGTGTCGCGGGTTCAAATCCCGTCGAGCCCATTCATCTATTCAAAAACTATTTATTCTTTTCTGAATTAAAAGTAGATGGCTACAAGGGAAAAAACATTAGAAATAATAACTTCAACAAATTTGCCACTTAGAGAATATTCTAAAGGCAAAGTTAGGGATATTTATGAATGTAAAGATAAACTTTTGATTGTTGCAACTGATAGGATTTCTACTTATGATGTTGTTCACCCAAATGGGATTCCTGAAAAAGGCAAGATATTAACTGCATTAACATTATTCTGGTTTGATTTCTTAGATAAGCATCATGTTAATATTGATAATCATTTAGTTTGTGCTGAAATACCCTATAGTTTGCATGAATATAAAGATGTTTTAGAAGGAAGAAGTATGATTGTTAATAGAGCAGAACCAATTCCTATAGAGTGCATTGTAAGGGGTTATTTGTATGGAAGTGCATGGAAAGATTATGAACAAACAAAAAAAGAACATGGAATAGGAAAAGTTTGTGGAATTGAATTGCCTAATAACTTGGTTTTTGCTGAAAAACTTCCTAAACCAATTTTCTGTCCATCAACAAAAGCATTACAAGGACATGATGAGAATATTACTTTTGAAAAAGCATGTGAAATTGCTGGAAAAGATATTATGGAAGAAGTAAGAGAATATAGTTTGGAGATTTATAAAAAAGCATCAGAACATGCTAAACATTGCGAGCTTATTATCGCTGATACTAAATTTGAATTTGGAATTAGAAAGGATAAAGTAATTTTAATTGATGAAGTTCTTACACCAGACTCTTCAAGATTTTGGTGTGCTCATGATTATGAAGAGGGTAAAGAGCCAATAAGTTTTGATAAGCAGTTTGTAAGAAATTATGTTTCTTCTATTGGGTGGAATAAAAAACCTCCAGCTCCTATTTTGCCAGAAAATATTGTTAATAATACAAGAAAAAGATACATTAAAGCATATGAAGCATTAACAGAAAAAAGGTGGGCTTCTTAATTAAAAGATATTTAAACTTCATAATTTTTTATTAGATATGAGATATAATAAATTCAGAAAAGAAAGGCCAGATAAAAAGAGAGAATTAGAACTTATTGAAAAATGGATTTCTGAATTAAAG